>NZ_CAWUDI010000063.1:0-42993 GCF_963920925.1 Calothrix sp. CCY 0018
TGCTATTGCTAGCATCAATTTTTTGTTCAACTTCATCAAATTTACTTTGGGCATAATCTTTGATTAGTGAGTTGATAGTTTCAACAGCATCAACAAAGTCGGTGAATGATTCGCTAACAGTTTGGGAGATATCTGTGATTTCTGATTCGCTTAGTTCAATACCCAATGATTGGGCTTGTACTGATATCAATTGTTCTTTTTGTTGATTGGTAATTGCGGTTGTATTTTCCGTTCTTTGTGTAGTTTCTGATTCTGTCAAAGCCTCTGTTAAATTTTCTGAACTGGGAATTTCTAGAGATTGATTATGTTTATCAATCAAATACTGTACCCCTGCTTTTATTTGTTCTTGAGTGGGGTTATCTAAGTCATCGCAGCCTATAATTTTTGCAGCTTCTAAAAAATCGCTTTGTGAAAAACCCTGATAATTCTTCTTGTACAACCTTGTCCTAACGTTGTTCTGAAATTTTGTAGTAGCCATGTTGTTTTTCTCCAGTTACTCCACTATCAATTCAAAAGAATTAACTCTAATCGTTGTTTTTTTATTCAAACTAGAGCCATATTCATTCAATAGCTAAAACTTCAATTTTAGGTTTAGGCGTGTTTATTTTTGAGCCAATAATGCGCTTATTAAATGCCCATTTGGCAGCACCAAGTGCAACTAATGCAAAATCATCGTTATTGAACTTTTTATTAGCTGAATAAGACAATCCACAGCGACTAAACCAGTGATATTTTGTACTTCTAGGTATTTCTTTTATCTCTAATGTTTTTGTCAAGTCGTGTAGAAAGGAGTCACAGGTAAAGGTTTGATTGCTATTTCTATACTTATTAAAAACTTCCCAACACTCTTGAAAATCTTCACTTGTAAACGAAAATCGCTTATAGCGTGACTTAAATTGTGCAACTGATTTGACAATCGCTTCACAGTCAGGATTTTCTACTGCAAACCCTAAATGGCGCTTCATCGAAGCAACCAACCTGTACCAAGTTATATCCGAGATTTTCTTCCCCAAAGTCTGCTCGTAAAGACTTCTGAGCTTCCTGTATTTTCTTAAGTAGTTATTGTTTGCCATACATTAATTACTACTAGTACTAAATAGATATACGGTGATGATGTATCAGGTAAATGACTATCCGCAAATTCTTAGTTATCAGGTACGTCAATAACTTTGAATCATGTATCAATACCCTTGGACACCTATCTGATAACTTGGACGACATTTGGTACCAAATCATTTTTACAAAACTTGAAACAACGTCTGGAAAAGAGTTTTCAATGTTTTGATGTAATTAGACTCCTCTCATAAGTACCCATAGCCAGCACCTCCGCTCACTTTTTCATGATTTCGTTCATAGGCTTTTAGACAATACGAATCTGTCCCAAAAATAGGCTGTAGTTTTGGCAGCGTAAGGATTTTGGGCGAATAAGTTCTATCAATGGTAGGATAACATCAGGTACATCAAATATCAACTGGTGCATCAAAAAGCTATTTGGTAAAAGTTAGTAGCATGAAGGCGCATAATGTCTACTGAGTAGATAATTTATGCCTTTGAATGCCTACAAAGAAACCTAGAACTACCGTTACTTTTGAGCCAGAAGATCATGAGGAATTGCAACGGTGGGCTGAAGAAGAGTTCAGAAGTGTACCGCAGCTAATCCTCGCAATAGTAAAAAGAGCATTGATTGAACGTAGAGAACGCAAACAAAAAGAAGAAAACAAGTGAATGTAGCAAAAATAAACCCTTTAGACCTGCCATCGTTACCATTAGTTGAACGTTTACATTTGCCTAAATGCTCAGCTGTTTATTTTGTAATGCAGCATGAACGTGTTTTGTACATTGGTCGAACCATTAACCTTGCTCAAAGATGGGCAGCACATCAAAAATGGAGCTATCTAATAAAGCTAGATACTCCTGTGAGGATTGCTTGGCTTGAATGTAGTGATAAAAATTTACTCGTTCAAATTGAAAAAGCGCTGATTCAAGAGTTTGAGCCTGAACTTAACGGAAAAAACTGCAACCCTAACTACTCGCAAATTACAGGTCTTATCCCGAAGCCGCTAGCTCAAAGATTTCGAGTTTATTGCGTTGAAAACGAACTTCAACTTACTAAAGCCTTACAGATTGCCATTCAGGAATTCCTAGATAAAAGAAAAAACCAACCCCCCTCAGTCGAAAACTAGACGGGGAGAATAGAACACATGAACTATTGCAAGATTGACCCACTTAAATTGCCATCGCTACCATTAATTGAACGTTCACAGATGCCTTCACAGCCATGCGTATACTTTGTTCCAACGGACAACTGCGTTTTGTATGTACATTGGACGAACTGTTAATCTTGCTCGCATTGTGCCTATGCAGCAATATTATTGACCTTCTTCGCCGGGAACCTATTTTCTATTCTTTTTGCAATTTCTTTTACCTTTGCTCCCAGGCAATAGTATTATAGGAGCATTAGTTTTGTTCAGGCAGAACAATTTTTGCTGCAACACTCAGGAGCAGCAAAAAGTAAAATTAGTTCTTATTAATTGATAGGGGCTTTAAATTATTTAAGGAGGTTGTAGTTGATTTAAAACGTTTAAAGGACAAAAAAGCTTAAAGTAAGCGGATTTTGCCCTAAAAATTGAATATTGCAACGGAGGGTTATATCTCAAAGAACCTAATCAGTGTGGATTGCTTGCAGGCTTCTATTACTGTTTAAGTCTTGGCAAGAGATGACTCCGCTTTGTGCTACACACATCTTATTACAAGTTGCGTCTCTGTGTACAGCTTTTTTTGCCACAATTGGACATTTTTTTTAATCGTAAGATTCCGGCGAAGATAGAAGACTGACGTAGATAGTTGCACAAAAATGCGGAAATCCTCCATTTGGAAAGCTTCAGTAACCAAAACAAGGAGGAAGTATGTATTTGTAACAAATTAAACCATTTTTATATGTCAGGGAATCATGACTTTAACGCAAGAAAAAGCTGGGTAGTTCGCCTTGTGCTTGGTTAATCCCGTTCCGTGTAACTAAGAAGAAAACACCAGAAAACACCGCAGTAAAGCGGTAGTTCGCCTAGTCTCATCCGTTCCAAAGACCGAAAAAAAACCGCGAGACGATTAGTAGTCGTCTCAGCACGCTGGAAAAATACCCCAGCAAACCATTTAAAATTCGTTTTCATTCTAAGTTGCACTGAACGAAATTAACCAAAACAAGTTAGGCGGCTACCCCGATGAAACGAACATCGGAGCAGCCATATGTATTTACCAAAAAATCCAGAAAATCCAGAAAATAACCGCTTTTCCAGCCGTTCGGCTTCTGAGAACAAAAAACTTAAACCTCATTTACCCGCCAACTCCGTGGGTAAACGCTACGTAAATTACTTCTACCACCCAAGAAGTGCAATAGTAGCCCCCGCACCGTGCGGAGAAAAAAAACCAGCATGGCGTACTATTAGCTATTACCTCCAAGCTTCCACACTTTGGAACTATCATCAAGACTCGTCCAAACTGGTGGGTATCCGCTTTGGGAACTACACGAAATTCGGCGTAATTGATCTAGATAACGGCGGCGACTACCACAACCCAGAATCCGTAAAAAAAATCCAACACGCCCTAGAAGACATCGGCATCACCGATATAGTCCCCATACAATCCAGCTATAGTGAGGGCTACCACCTAATAATCCCCTTTAAAACCCAAATACCTACCTTCTCGCTCGCCTGCGCTTTAGAAATAGCATTAAGAAAAGCAGGTTTGAGCATCCGCCAAGGACACCTAGAAGTCTTTCCCAACGCCAAACCCTACGGCAGCAACACAGTCACCAACTACAACGCCATCCGCTGCCCCATGCAGCCCCATAGCGGTGCCTTACTCCTAAACGATGACCTGCAACCAATTAGCGACAGCGTAGAAGTCTTCTTGAACCACTGCGACCATGCAGCACGTCGCCAAGATTTAACAAAACTTAAAAGATTCGCCAGAAAAGCCAGAAAAACGATAACCAAAGAAAGGTACAGCAAATCTTTTTCTAAAGATGCTCTTTCTTGGCGTACTGACTGGGAAGAAATCATCGCCACCGGGTGGACGGGAAAAGGACAAACAAACACCTATCTACAAATCCTTGTAGGCTATGGAATAGTATTTTTGGGGTTAGAGTACGAAGAATTAGTTAAATACGCCTTAGAAGTCGCTACAAACGCCCCTGGCTACACGGAATATTGCGGACACCAACATGAAATAGAATCTAGGATACGTCAATGGGCTAGAAAGAGTACCAACAACAAATGGTATTCCAAGTACGCCAGCTACCCAGAACGCCCCCGTGGAACCTTTGCAGCCACATTCGCGGGCATAATTACATCTGGTGGGAATACTAGAAAACCCAAAACCAAAGATAACGTAATACCATTTGACCGACGTAAAGCGCAGAGCGAACGGCGCAGCCAGGAAGCTCAGAGACGCATTCGTTGGTCGGTAAAAGCATTGGAATGGAGTAAGGGCTTACCCGAAGGAATAACCGACCGAACTTTGGCAATAAGTGCTGAATACAAACGTAGTTTTGGTAAAACCATTTCTAGAGAAACGCTGCGGAAATATCTCCACCTGTGGCATCCGAATTTTTATGTGGAAGACCCCTGGGCAGAAAATAGCTCAAATGCTTGTCAGACGGACAAGTACGGGTATTTTAACCAGCAAATAAGCGTTGACCAAAATAAAAACGCCCAAAATCCAAGCCAGATGGGCGAGTACGGGTATTTCTCCTATATGAAGGTTTTGTGCCTGCCTCCCGCAGACGCTTCCCCGCAGGGGGAGTCGTCTGCTTCCGAGATGTCTGATGAAGTTGATGGAGCGGAAATTGAAAATCCAGATGTTAATGAAAATGTAAATTTTTCTAACAATTTCAACAATCAACCAAATTCCGCAATCCAAAATCCAGAAATTGAAAATAGTTTTAATAATTCAAGTAACGAATTCAATTCTGAGATTGAAAATCCAGAAAATGAAAATGTAAATAATCTTAACAATTCCAACAATTTCAACAACGAATTTACTAATTCAAATGATTCATCAGAATATTTAAATAATTCTCAATCGAGAGAAAATAACTCTAATAAGCATTTTAAATACCCACAGAGCGGCGGCGCGGCTGAAAATGTCGATAATCAAAACTTATCAATCAACCTTGATGAAGCCGATTGTGCTGCGTCTTGTGAGAAAGCTATGCCACCAGAACCTGTGGAAAGCGCCGATAGGGCTGTGGAAGCTGGTGTTACTGCATTTGAATCAACAGCTGATACTTCCCCAGAAATTGAGGAATTGAGACGAGCTACCAGGTTGCGGCTGAAAGCATTGTCCGATGCCCAGAAAGCGGTGAGGACTTATTGCGTGATAACAGGACGATTGTTACTAGGGCAAGAGCGATCGCGGAAGGAGCAAATCGCCAAGTACCAATTCTACCTGGATTCGGGATGCTCCGTGTTGGTAGCAGAGGCAGAAGCTTGGGCAGCTGTTAATCCTGGGTGCCTGCCGTTTAGTTTGGAGTCGGCATTCAACGAGCGTGCTGATGAATGAAGCGTTACAGGTGGGTGCCCATAATTACCAAATCACATCAACAGGATACCGAGTAACTTGAGTATCTACAGTTACAATCGGCATTTTCTCCACTTGGCTTTGAGCAATGATTATTCTGTCAAAAGGGTCACGGTGAAAGTCCGGTAAATTTACTACTTGTAAAGCATGAACCATCTGAATCGGTAGACTGGAGAATCGATTCATTGTCAACCGACTCGGAATGTAAGTTTCTGGCGGCTCCGGTAAATTCAGTTTTCCCAAACGTACTTTGATAACGATTTCCCATGCACTCGCAGCACTTAAGAACAATACATTACCCTCGTCGGCAATTATACCGCGAGCAGTAGATGAAAGTCGGGAATCGTCTGTAACCCACCATATAAATGCATGGGTATCAAGTAATGCTTTCATTGTGGATGTCTAGGGGATTAAGAAAGTCGTTCAAAACATCCTCCGGTAGGGGTTCGTCAAAGTCAGGAGCGATAACCACCTTACCACGGTCTAATCCTGGAATTCTCGGTGATGCCTGCCTCGTAACAGGCACAATACGGGCAACGGGATTGCCAGCTTGAGAAAGAACAACTTCTTCACCCGCCAAAACTCGGCGGAGTAGTTCTGCAAAGTCAGACTGATTAGTAGGAAGTTCTGTATTATACATTGACGGATACCCGCTTATTGTTGCGACTAGTTCGTGCCGTTGCGACTAAGAAGGCGCTCACGTAGTTGAGAGCGTACAACGACGCTTACATTTGAGTTTAACGGACACTTGGGAAACAAAGCTGTCCCCTATATGTTATTCACATCCATTCTTTGGTAAGTTTACAATCTAAAATTGCACCACAACGAACGGTAGGGGAATGGGGATAAAAATAGAGCTGATTCACGTTTATATTAGATTTGGATAGTTAAATGTTAAAAGAACTTCACCTCCAGCAAGTTGGTCCAGCCGACCATTTTGATGTTGAATTTGCCGATAGACTCAATATATTTACAGGCGATAACGGTTTGGGTAAAAGTTTTTTACTCGATGTTGCTTGGTGGGTAATCACTGGAAACTGGGTAGAACAACCTGCTTATCCACAACGAAATAAAGAAGGAAACCCAAAAATTAATTGCCTAGTTAGCACCGAAGAAAATATAAAGGAATATCAAAGTAAATTTGATTTCTCAGAACAACAATGGCGTAATTTACAAATGCCTTCCTTGTTAAAAGAGGTAATTATTTACGTGCGTGTTGATGGTGGTTTTTCTGTTTTTGACCCCGCACGTAACCGGGATAATGCTTATAATTTTAATCCAGATGCACTTTGGAACGGCTTAAAATCAAATGGTAAAGTTCTTTGTAACGGTTTGATTCAAGATTGGGTTACATGGCAAAATCAACCCAATAAATATCCCTTTCAACTATTTTCTAACGTTATTAAAAAACTTGCACCTCATCCCTCGGAATGGATAGAGATTGGAGAACCAACGCGAGTTTCTGTGGAAGACGTGCGCGATATTCCTACAGTTAATCTACCTTATGGTAACGTTCCTGTCACTCAAGCTTCTGCCGGAATGAAGCGGATTTTGGGACTAGCTTATCTACTAGTGTGGACTTGGTACGAACATAAAAAAGCTTCTGAACTGCGACAAGAAAAGCCAATAAATCAAATAGTTTTATTAATAGATGAAGTTGAATCTCATTTACATCCTCAGTGGCAAAGAGTAATTTTACCAGCTATTTTAGCTGTGGCATATGAATTACAGCCCAGTATAAAAATACAGGCTTTAGTAACTACCCATTCTCCACTCGTACTTGCTTCCTTAGAACCAGATTTTAATGAGTCAGAAGATAGATTGTTTTTATTTGAATTAGAAGAATTAGAAGTCACTCTTAATGAAATACCTTGGTCAAAACAAGGAGATATAGTTGGATGGTTAACATCAGAAATTTTTGGACTTAAACAAGCTCGTTCTAAAGAAGCAGAAAATGCAATTGAAGCCGCAGAAGCCTGGATGCGCCATGACGATTTGAATGCTTTTCCAGAAAACTTGAGAACCCACTCACAAATTCATCTTCAATTACAAAGACTTTTACCCGGACACGACCCATTTTGGGCGCGTTGGATAGTCACATCAGAAAAAAGAAATTCTGCTGGTTTGTCGGGGGTTTAACATATAGATGATACCCTTTGAACCTCCACCAGAACCACCAGATTTTGATAAAAAAGCACGGCAACCAGGAAATGCTTGGTTGGCAAAAAATTCCGACCCCAAAAAAGGAACTAGGGATTATTGGTCGCCTTTTAAAAGTAATTTAGCTGATGGCTTTAATAATCTTTGTGCATACTCAGTAATGTACGAACCAGTTGGTACTGTAGAACATTATCTTAGCCGCGATAATTATCGTAATTTGGCTTACGAATGGAGTAATTTACGCTTTGCTTCTGGTTGGATTAATAGTTGCAAAGGTACGCTTGATGACCAAGTACTTGACCCTTTTGATTTGGGAGATGATTGGTTTGAAATTCTGCTTCCTTCTTTACAGTTGGTGTTAACAGATAAAGTTCCCCCGCAACAACGTCAAAAAGCACAATTTACTTTGGAACGGTTGCGGCTGCGCGATGATGAACGAGTTCTGCGTCAGCGTCAATCATGGTATCAATTATATTTGGATGGAGATTTAACTCTACAAGGATTAGAAAAGAAAGCTCCCCTCATCGCCCGTGCAGTTAGAAAACCTTTCTCAAGCAGATTCTCAAGAATAATATCAATTACCTGTTCAAAGTTTACTACTAAAAATGACTTTGCAACAGAAACATTTATACTATAAATCAGTTATTATAGGAAACGTAGCATAACAAAATTTAAAGAAAATAAGTGCTGATTCATTGCTGATAAAATCAATATTATATAATTACTTGTGTTTTTTATTTAGCTGACAGTAAACATCAAATTTTATACTAATTATTGTTGCGAATTTTTTTTTCTAACTCTAGCAGTGCGTTAATGTTTTTGATGTCGCTCGGTTTTATATTGCTATCTATACATCCGTTATTTACCCGTAGAATAACTGCGAACCTATCTTCATCGCTAACAGTAACTTCTAGCAAATCTAAAGCTTGATAAATTTTATAAGATGTAAAATCACGCATTTTTACATATAAGCGAGAATTACCTCCAGGCGATTCTCCACCAAATTTTTCAACAAGTTCGGACGCGATACGTATAACTTCTTGTTCTTCATCAAGAAATTTCTTTAAGTTCTCCGTTTCAAAAAGTTTTGGTTGTTGTCGTCGCAAGTTGCAAAACAACGCCCACGCTAAATCATCTTTTTTGATGTCGTCTTTATTAGGCGTAGAAACATCAAGATTACCCGATTGTTTAATATGGGTTAAATCCACATCCCACAAACAAATTCCAGCAACTTTGCAGTTAACAAATACCGCTCCCTCTACTATCGCTTGTCGTAAATTCGCATCGCTTAAGTCTGTTCCTGTAAGGTTAGCATTGCTAAGATTAGCTTTAATTAAACTAGCTTGACTCAAGTTTGAATCCGTTAAAACTGCATTACTAAAATTGGCTTCATTAAGAATTGCTTCAATTAAGTGTGAATTGAGGATAGCAGCATTACTGAGGTTACAAGCCCTCATATCAGCTTGACAAAAATTTGCATTTCGCAGATTTGCACCACTTAAATTAGCGCCAACAAGGTTAGTTTGATAAAAATTAGTTGCAAATCCCTTAATATTAGTCAGGTCAGCACTCGCAAGATTGTATTGACTTAAATCAATATAGTTAATCTCGCTCAAATCGACACTTCTTAGATTGGGCTTAATCTCCGGATGTTTTTCTCTCCACTGGTTCCAGGTTGCAGCCCCTTTTCTCAGAATTCGCAAGTGCGTTTTATCGGCTGAGTCCGGTTCTTTCTCAAGATTCGCCCACTGTTGGGCAATAAGTTCGTTAATTGAGTCGAGTTCTGATGCACCCAAACTTCTGATTTTAAGGGCAATATCTTCTAATACACTGGCGGGGGAAGTAACATTTGTACCTACATATTCGTAGAAGCGCCCCACCTCCATATCTAGTAACTCCGCTAATTTTGACCAGTATTTGCGGTCGGGTACTGTCAAACCACGCTCCCAAGAAGCAACCGACTGCTGCTTAACGGGAGGCGAGAACAATTTACCAAACTCCCTTTGTGAAAGGTTTATCTTTTTACGTATATCTCGTACAAGAGAAGGAAATATTTCTTTCTCGTGTGAATCCATGTAATCTCCTCAAAGCAAATACTTTTAGGCGTATTAAAGAAGCGTGATAGTTCCTTTATGAGCCGTACCCGATAATTCTTGTACTATGTAATTTTTCGGAATGCTTTTAATTAAATAAGAAAATCTTCACAGTTTTAACTTGTCGTATTTAATAAAACAGTCTTAAACTGTAATTACAGAATTACAAGTAAAGCCTGTTACGTGTATCGTCGTCTGACATAACCGTACATAGATACGCCCGCGTTACAGTGTCACGCCCCAGCCACGGAGCGTATCGCTGTGGTGGATGCGTGTGGCAATACCAATTTACACTTATATTTGACATTGAAGTATGACTAAAATCATAGCCGAATTTAACCAAGCTGGTGGGGTCGCGAAAAGCACGCTTACCCAAAATTTGGGCTATCACCTTTCTCTGCGAAATCGTCGCGTGTTGCTTGTTGATATGGACCCGCAAGCAACGCTAACAACTTTCATGGGTTTAGTTCCTAGAGAGTTGGAAAAAACTATCTACGACGCTGTAGTCGAGGAGCAGCCCTTGCCAATTCATAAAGATATAAATGGCATGGATTTAGCACCAACAAATATCGCGCTATCGTTGGCTGAGTCTCAGCTTGTTAACGCTGATATGCGGGAATTACGCCTACATGAAGCACTTGAACCCATTAAGAATAACTACGATTATATCCTGATTGATTGTCCCCCCAGTTTAGGGATTTTGAGTTACATTTCGCTGGTTGCTAGTAATTACATTCTCGTCCCACTTGAGACGCATTTTAAATCACTTGAAGGAAGCAGCGAACTATTAAAAACTGTTGCAAGAGTTAAATCAAAAATCAACCGCGATTTACTTTTAGCAGGCTTCGTTCCCACAAAATACGATAGCCGTAATTCTCACGATACAAGAGCGTTAGGAACTATTCAAGAAACTCTATCCCAAGTTGGAAAAGTGTTTCCTCCCGTGCCAAGAAGTACGGCATTTACTGATGCTTCTGAAAAGCGAATGCCCCTCGCCATGCACGCTCCCAAACATCCAGCAGTTAATGTGTTTGAAGAATTAGCTAATGGTATTGAATCAATTTAGGCGATAGGAGAAGGTTTGAATGTTCGCTCTTATAAGCTGACCATTTGGATTTGAATAGATAAGCTCCGCGCACGTCCCAAAATGTAATTTAAAGCTTTATACGGTACGAACACGTAATTGATAAATGAAAGTACAGTCGCAACCCTCAATATTATGAAAAAAAAATTTATAACTTCTAGTCTTGATAGCGGAATTGATGCACTTTTAGAATCGAATTTTAATTCCTCTGAGGAGAGTAAGTCTGCCGACAACAATTTGGATTCAAATCAAGATATTGCAGATACAGGGCAGAATTCGCAGAAACTGAGAACTTTATCTATAGAAAAAATATTCCCAGATAAACAACAACCCCGCCGTTATTTTGACCCCGAAAAGCTTGATAAATTAGCGCAATCAATCCAAGAAAATGGAATCCTCGAACCACTAATAGTGCGTCCCCGAACAGATGACACCTACGAACTAATTTGTGGCGATCGCCGTTTTAAAGCTTCTCAAAAAATTGGTTTGAAAGAGGTTCCGGTTAATGTACTCTTCCTTGACGATAACCAAGTTAAGGAAATCCGCCTGATCGAAAACTTACAACGGGAGGATTTAAACGCCTTTGAAGAAACAGAAGGTATTCTGGAATTGCTTGCAATCAAACTGGAAATGCCAACTGATAGTGTAGTATCCCTACTTTATAAGATGGCGAATGAAGAAAAAGGAAATTCTAACCAAAACGTTTTGGTTAGTTCCAAATATCAAATAATCCAAAATTTGTTTAACGCCCTTGGTAGGTTATCTTGGCAATCGTTTGTTTCCTCAAGACTCCCCTTACTCAAGTTGTTTCCAGATATTCAACAAGCATTGAGAAATGGTTTGATTGAGTACACAAAAGCTAAAGTTATTAACAAAATTAAAGACCAGTCGCAGCGTGTAGATTTTCTAGAACAAGTAATATCCCAAAACTGGTCTTTAAGAACAATAAAAGAAAAAATCTGCGCTCTTAATAATACCCAAGCTTCAACAGAAGAAAACCAAATATCAACAGAAAATGGTGATTATCCAAAGCGCGTTACGTCTGTACTTAATCAAATTAAAAAGATGCGTCTTTGGTCAGACCCCAATAAGCGCTCGAAATTAGAACCTCTTATCACCCAATTGGAACAACTTATAGCAGCTAATTCAGCTTGATATTTTTTTCAAAATTACGCGGAAGTTAGTACAGTCATGAAATAGTTTTGTACTGTCTTCCCCATATTTGTTGTTCTATTAAGCGTCGCACGTTAATAGCGGAAACTGATGCTGCGCCAAAACCAAGATTTAATCAAATGCTATAAAAATGTCCAATCACCATTCAAAAATTACCAAGATATTAAATGCTTGGCTAGATTTTTTCTACTTAGAAAACCTCTGTCAAGCGCAAATCAATGCTGCCGATGATAGCAAACAAATCTTTGATAAAGGTATTTCTATCATTGGCGACAATCTCTCATTGCATGAATCTACTTTCAAGCAACTCAAACAAGAATATCAGCTATTTGTTAAAAAAGGTAAAACTAATGATTTTAAAATAGCTGTGACGTTTCCTTCTATTTGGCGAGTCATTGATAACAGTCGCCGCTTTTATCCTCTATTTGCGATTGATATTTCTGCAATATTTACGGGTAATTATCGCGCTAAAGGATGGGATTTAATTAGTTGCAGCTTTCAACCAATCATTCCTAACTTGATGGAATTTTACGAGCTAGATGAAGAGGAAGCAGAAAATTTAGTAACGCTTGAAGGGTTAAAAGTATTTTTGGAAACGACTTTTAAAAAACCTTTTCATACCCTACAAGATTTTGTTGACTTGATTGAAGTACCTCCCAAACCGTTCACAACCAAGCGCAATCCTTATTTATTTCAGTGCAGTTTGGGAAATTGGAATTACAACTTAAAAAAAGATTTGCAGAAAATTCTGGACACGCAACATTATTCATGGGCGCAACCGGGACATCCTGCTTACGAATATTTGTTTGGGAAACCAAACGAACCAATCCATGAAACATTGTATAGTGGCGCTTTTCCTACCCATCCCCCAACCGATTCGCAAGCCGCAGTTCTCAAACACGCTCAAAACAATCCTCTTACCGCAGCTTTTGGACCACCAGGTAATGCTAAAACAACAATTACCTTACACCTCATAGCGCAGCAAGTAGTAAAAAGGGCGGTACATTTAGCACAAACAGGAGAAGATATAAGCAATCTAACCTTAGTTACCAGTACTAATAATCGGGCAGTAACTAATGTTGAGGAAAGATTATCCTCCATAACAGGAACGGAACGCTTTTGTTTGTCAGGAGGTAGCAAAGAGTTAATTAATCAACAATTACTGCCCAAGTTACAGGCTGCGCTTGATTGGTTGCAACAACAAGGTTTTGACGCAATCAAATTAGAAGAAATATCTGCTCAATTGCTAGCAGTAGAAAACCAAATTCAAAATCTACAAAACCAAGACCAATTATACGTGCAACAACAAGCTGCTGATAAGAAATTGTTGTCGCAGTTGAATGTAGATATCCAAGTGTTGACAGAAGAAATAGCCGACCAGGAAAGAGGAGTTAGTACAGATTTTTCTCAGTTACTAGGGAGTAATGGTGATTCCCATCAACTCAATCTGCAACTTTTTAAAACTGACTATTCCCAATACCCATTTGATGCCTACTTGGAGATAGAACCGCATCTAAATAATGCAATTCGTGCGCTGTATTGTACTAAAAACGGATTAAATAACGGCAGAAATAATAATTGGTGGACAAGATTCCAACGCTGGTTAGTCAAACTCTGGCGAAAATTGACTAAAACTACTGACCGACATATTCTTAAACGGCTGTACCAACAAATTGAAATTCCCATATCTGCAACTCTGGCGACACCTTTTCCATTTCAAATGCCGTTGACGCGAGAATCGTTAATTGCTGCAAAATCTGCCCTTACCGAACAGTTAGAAGCTGCAAACCAATGGCGCGAACATTCGGGAAATATGTCAAATGCCCTTCGTCGTCTTGAAGAGATGAAAACTTGCAAACTACAGCTTGAAGAGAAACTTGCATCAATTCCCACCCAACACAACTGCACCCCCAGTAACACCGAACATCATCACTTACAAGTGCAATTGTTTGAACTATCGTGGCAATATCTGCAACTAATCGCCTTACAACGCAATTCGGAAGTAATCAACTCCATCAAAACTTATATCGCCTTTCTCAACGGCGAATGGGATGCATTCCGCACCATAGCACGCGATTGGCGCAATATCTACCGCAATCTCAGCCTTATATTCCCCGTATTTACATCAACTCTGCATTCAATCCGCAACCTCTTCCCCTACCCCGACAGCGGTTGCATCGACCGGGTAATTGTAGACGAAGCCGGGATGATACCACTCCACCAAGCGTTTCCGGTGTTAGTGCGCTGCAATCAAGCATTGTTTGTGGGCGACCCCATGCAACTCGAACCAGTAATGAATTTAACCCAGCAAACCCTAGAACAGTACTGCAACCAAGCTTTTAATGCACGGGGACTAACAGCAGAATATTACGACCTCTACAGCCCTACAGCTACCAATACCGCCACTGCTTATCACCGGGCTGCTGGTGCGAGTGGAAAACCCGGAGACATGGGACAAGGGATTATTCTCAAAGAACACTATCGCTGCGTAGAGCCGATTATTTCATATTGCGATCGCACTTGTAATTACGGCATGGTTGTCAAAACCCCAGATAAACCATCGCTGCTTGGCTCCAACCTAATTGCATACCACGTGAGCGGTGAATACGAATCCCACACTAACCCGGCTGAAGTCTTGGCAGTGGAAACAATTGTTGCTCAACTACTTGAAGCGGGCTACTGCATTAATTCACCAGACAACGATAAAACGATAGGAATCATTTCTCCCTACCGCCGTCAAGCAAACGCGCTCAAATCGCACTTGCAATCAGTTTGGCAAGATTTTTCTCCTGGCAGTATTGGTACGGTTCATACTTTCCAAGGAGGCGAAAAATCAGCGATTATTCTATCAACTCGCCAGTGTCGTCCGTCAGATAGTCTGTGGTTTATCAACCGCCGTCCAAATCTACTGAATGTGGCTGTAAGTCGTGCTAAGGAGTTGTTTATTTTGGTCGGCAATTTGGAGCGTTTAGAACAAGCAGGTGGCTATTCTAAAATGCTTGTCGAGCATATTAATCAGCATGGGGAATTACGTAATATAGCGCATCCGCGTCATGCTGCTTGAAGGTAATTTGGGTGAATGTTTTACCAAATCGGAACAGCGCTTGCAGTGAGGCTTACGCGAACGTAATTCGTAATTAATTTATGAAACATAGAAACGATTATTTTATCTCAGTTTTCTGCTCAACTATTCTCTAGAAGGAATAAGAAGGATTGAGACAAGTTAATGGGGATTAATACCTTGCCTAAAAAATATGTAAATAAGCTCGTCGGATAAATTTTAATTTTTGTTCTGTTAGCCATCAGTAGCGCGTTTCATCTACCACTAATAATTGCCTTTACCAAGTTCTGTTGTTTTTTTGTGAATTAATTCCTTCTTCCAGCTTCTGTATTAAATTCCGCGTCGTAAATAGCGCTCGGCATCTGCCATTTTCCCCGCACACGAGCGTTGCGCTAGCTCCTTCTTTAAACCCAAGAGTGTACTTATTACGGAATTTATTTAATTCCTTCTAATTCCTTCATTAATTATCTATTTTTATTGTAAATAGAAGGATTGAGAGATATTGAAAGACGCTCTTTACTGACTTACGGTTTAATAACCCCAAACTGATAATTTATTTGAAGAAGATAAATATAGTTGGTGCTTCGACAATTAAATAAGTCTTTATGAGCGGATTATTTAATTACTGTACATACGCGAGCGTAGGTGCGCTACGCACTGTGGTTTTATGCATCTTACGAATTACCTAGCGTCAAACAGAAGCGCCAATGAAACATTTATAAAAATTAAGAATTTAATAATTATGGCATACGCAATTTTTTTAACGAAAAAACTAAAAACCGGCGGACAAATTGCGGGTTCTGCTAGTCACGTTCAACGCGATAGAGAAACGCCCAATGCTAATCCCTATAAAGAGAATGTTTGGTTAATGGGTAATCCCGAACAAAATTTAGTCGAAGAAACCTTTAATCATATTGGCAACCAAACTATTCGCAAGAATGCCGTGCTGTGCGTAGAACTAGTTTTATCTGCATCTCCAGAGTTTTTTCGTCCCAGTACTCAAACCGAACCTGGTGAATACGAACAATTACAATTAAACCGTTGGCTTAACTTCAACAAGCAATGGTTGCAGGAACGGTTTAGCGTTACGTCTGAAGGAATCTCCGTTCCGCGCAATCGCATAATCTCAGCCGCCGCTCACTTGGATGAGGTTACGCCCCATATCCACGCGCATATGGTGCCAATTGATAAACGCGGTAAACTCAATGCCAGTGCGTTTTTCGGTTCTCCTAAATTGTTACGGGAATGGCAAGATGATTACGCTCAAGCGATGAAACCCCTTGGTTTGGAACGCGGGATACGGGGAAGTAAGGCGACGCATATTGATATCGGACGATATTACACTAATATAAATTCTCCCCAAACAGATAATATTTTAGTACTGCGCGATAAAGCCAGGGACAGGGATAGAGCGGAACGTCAGCGTCGGGAGATGGAAGCAACCGCCCTTGCAAAACAAAAAGAAGCTGACGAATTAAGAAGACAAAACCAACAGTTACAGCTGCAAATTGAGCTTCAAAAAAAGAAAATAGAAGAGTTATCCGAATCGCCCTATGATATTTCTTTAGAAGATGTAGCCTATCAACTGGGCTTCGAGCGCGATAAAAATAAGTCTTCACTTTGGCTTAGTGCAGATAGGGTACTAGTAATTAACGATAATAAATTTATTACTAAGTCTGTTAATTCCTTTGATTCCAAACAAACTGGAGAAAATCCCATCGATTTAGTACAAACAGTTTTGGATGTAGAACAACGTGAAAGCATTGGTTGGCTTGCTTCTCAGTTTGGAACTGAAACGGCGATCGCCAACTTTATGAAGAAGATAAAACCAGACATTCTCCAATACCCTACACCTAAATTCCAACCACCTTTCTTTTCGGAACCGAAATGGCAGCAAGCAAAAAGCTATCTTACCAACACCTATGGAATTAGCGACAAAGTTTTAGAAACAGAGCATTCCCACAATCGTATCTATGCTGACAATCAAGGTAATGCTGTAATTAAGCACTATTTAATCGCCCCCAGTAGAGAACAGTTAAAGCAAGGAACTGTGGTGACGGGAGCCAGTATTTTAGGTGAGAAATTCAATGGAGTGGCATTAGGTTCCAGTCGTACAGAAGGCTGGTTTGGTATAGGATTCGACGAAGGTAAATTACACCAAGTTGCTCTAGCAGATTCGCCGATTGAAGTGTTGTCCCTTGCATCGCTCAACCCCAACCCCAAAAAACCAACGGTATTTCTAACAGCAAATGGTTCTATTTCAGAAAGTCAGATACATTTACTGCAACGCATTCAGTCAAGTGGTGGCGAAATTATTTTAGCTTATAGTGCTACATCTTCTGGAGAGAAGCTAGCCAAACAAGTATCGGAACAACTAGAAGAAACTCGTAGAGTCAAACCTCAAGCAGGTGAAACTTGGAATGATGATTTACGACTTCTTCGCGAGCAGCTTCAACAAGAGAGGGAAAGACTGCAACAAAGACAAAAATCGGTTAAGCGAGGTATTGAATTAGATTGATACGAAGCGGGGAGCCGCACCTGTGAACGCTGCGCTAAAACAGGCGATGCTGCCCCCGCAATCCGCTATATTACTCGTTTACTAACGTTATTTCTTTTATGCGGGGCATCACAACGCCCGTTTTTCACAGGTGCTTTTAGCTACAAAGTGCGGAATGTTTGTTATAAATGGTTGTAGCCTAAATACCATAACTGTTGTATTTATAAACACGCCACATCGCACGGAACCGTGCGATAGTACTTAGGTATTTTGAGAAAGCAAGTAATAACGATAACTACTATTGAGATAATATTGCTAGGATTATAAAAAATTTAGTCGTGTAAACAATCTGTTGCCAACCGCGCTGCAACTGCTTTTCTATTGCTGCACAAACTCTGTGTCGTAGTTAATCTTTAAATGACTTTTGCCTAAATCGGCAAATCATTAATATTTCATGTGTTATCAACGCCACCACAAATGCGGGAACCGTTTCATTCAGGACTGTATTGAAGCCCAATAGTCGCCAGCCTAAGCCCGTAAATAAACCTACCAGCATTGTGCTACTTAATGCCAGGTGGTGGGTACGTCTGCCAATAAGGGTAATAAACATCGCCGGACCAACAGAACCTGCTATACCACCGGAAGCAAACAACGCCAGATTGAATACAGTAGAAGTGGTAGAAAGGGTAAGTATCACCACCAAAATACCGACCACCAAAGTCATAAACTGCTGAAATTTTACTCCATGCTTTCTAGCCATTTTATGATGCCAAGCAGACGAAATATCTCGCCCTAAAGCACTGGAACATACCAGAATTTGAGAATCTGCTGTCGAAGCCATAATTGAGAAAAAACCCGCTAAGACAATTCCCACTAAGATTGGGGGGAAATTTTGAATGGTATAGATTGGCAAAGCTTGTTCTGGGTCACTAATGTTGGGAATTAAAATGCGACAAATAGCACCAAATAAAGTCATGGCGATCTCAATAGAATAACCAAACAGCATATATACCCATCCTGCTTGCTTGGCATCTTGGGGACTGCGTGCAGCCATCAGACGCACTAGAAACTGAGGTTGACTCAAGTTAAAACCAAGCCCCAATGCAGCAAAACCAATAACATATAAGATAGTTTGCCACCAATTTAAGTCGCCAACAAGACTTAACATTTGCGGTTCTATTTGTTTAAGCTGAGTGATAATTTCAGTAAATCCGCCTCCTGCGATCGCTACTACAATCAGCATGAAGTAAGCGACAAAAATAACTATAATTGCTTGTACTACATCAGTCCAAATCGAAGCGCGAATACCACCAGTGATACAGTAAGCTAAAATTACTGCTGCTGTGATAACGACTCCCCACTCTCTGTTAAGTCCAAAGAAAATTTCTAGTATCTTGGCTGATGCTGAAAACTGAGCCGCAGTACGTACTCCGACAAAAATAATTGTAAGTAGTGCGACAATCGCTGCAATTAAACGACGATGTTGAGGTTGGAAAAAATTAGCTCCGAGAAATTCTGGTACTGTCTGAGAATTTTGGGTGCGAGAGATATTGTTAATCCGCTCGGGAAATAAATTCCAAAAGACTAAATCTGCCAAGATAAAGCTTAAGGTTATTAGCAACCCTTGGAAGCCTATAGTATATCCCAAACCAACTCTGGCAGTCATAGCCACACCACTAAAATTGGTTGCGCCAGCACTTAAACCAACGAAATATTTACCGAACGAACGATTTCCTAATAAGTAATCTTCCTCTGTATTGCTTGAATATTTGGCAGCAATTACACCTATCCAAAGAAATACTGCTAAAAAAACTATAAACGTACAAACAACTATGATCGAATTCATTATTGATATGTTAATTTTTTTAATTCATCCTTGACATTTTATTATGCGGAATGTGGGTTTTATATTATGTCCGGTTAAATACTTGTCATTGTTTACTGCGTGAAGCATTCGGCGTTCACGCCTTGGTGCGGCTCAGAGAAAGGTTCATCGCAGAAACTTTGAAATTGCGTCATTCCACTTTGTTCCACTCGCTGCGGACGTATCGTAACTGCGGATAGCGGACATGAGATTACATCAATTCATCACTTGTGCCTGTGCTTGCTCCAAGCTTGCTCGTAGTTGTGCGGCTAACTCCTGTGCGTGCGGCTGTTGCATCATGGTCATATGGTTCCCAGTCACAACATGAACTTCTACATTTGCAGAAAACTCGTTCCACCCCAAGGCAGGTTCTTTTAAAATCTGTGTCAACTCCTCAGTAGCATCCTTAAGTACATCAACCTCCCTAGCACGGAAAAGCACGATTCGAGGAAGTTGCACCTGCTGTGGCAAATAAAGACGATAAGCTTGATTGTTAGCCTTGTAAACTTGCACCAATCCCTGAACTGACGTTATTCCTGCATCAAGTGGCAACAAATTAACTCGTATCAACTGTTCTTTGAGATAGTGCAATTGCTCCTCAGTAGTCTGGTCAGCAAGAGTTTCTTTGGATACCTTCAAGTTAAGGGAGAACGTGTATTCAATGAAGCTGAAAAAATTAACCATTAAAGCTGCATCATCAACATCAACACTAATCAAGTTCTTATCAAGAATTGGCGCAACAGCGTCGATAATCGCAAGTAGAGCAACGGAATTCCCCTGTTTCTGTAACCTCGTCGCCATCTCAAAGGCAACTTGACCGCCAAAGGAATGCCCTCCCAGAAAATATGGTCCTTCTGGTTGCACAGTTTGTATCGCTTGAATATAGTAAGTAGCTATATCCTCAATGTGGGTATGGGGCTGCGATTTCCCATCAAGACCGAGTGCTTGCAGACCGTAGAACGGTTGGTTAGTTCCTAGATGACGCGCAAGCTCATATAAGTATATAATATTTCCGCCAATTCCAGGTACGCAGAAAAACGGCGGGTTGTCACCACCAGACTGAATCGCTATTAAAGGAGACCAGGGTAAGGAATCTGTTGAGGAGCGAAGACAACTAGCCAGCTGTTCGATAGTAGGATTAGAGAAAAGCGTTGCTAGGGGCTGATTTTTCTTAAAATGCTGCTCTATGAGAGCCATTAGGCGCATAGCTAAAAGAGAATGGCCTCCCAATTCAAAGAAGTTATCCTCAACTCCAACAGTGGAAAGCTGCAAAACCTCCGACCAAATTCGCTGTAGTTGCTGTTCAACTGTGTCGCGGGGGGGAACAAAACCCTTTGAGTCATCTGGTTTCGTATCTGGTGCTGGTAAAGCACGACGGTCTACCTTGCTATTAGGGGTAAGCGGCAGAGCATCTAACATCACAAAGACAGATGGTACCATGTAATTTGGTAGTTTCTGTTTGAGAAAGTTCCGCAATTGATTTTTGATTGAGGAATAGTCACTCACGACCACATAAGCTACTAAACGCTTGTGACCGGGGCTGTCTTCGCGGACGATAACAACTGCTTCTTCTACTTGAGGGTGTGTGGTGAGTACAGCTTCAATTTCTCCCAATTCGATGCGGAAGCCGCGAATCTTCACCTGATTGTCGATGCGCCCTAAAAACTCAATACTACCGTCGCTTAGGTACCGGGCTAAGTCGCCAGTTTTGTAAAGACGCGCAGATGGTTCGTTACTAAAGGGATTGGGGATGAATTTTTCTGCTGTTACTTCTGGGCGACCCAGATAACCCCGAGCCAAGCCAGTTCCACCAATGTGCAATTCTCCAGGAACACCAATTGGGACAGGTTGAAGGTGACTATCTAGAACATAAGTACTAACATTAGCGATAGGGGTTCCGATGGGCACACAAGAAGCAGCAGGATTATTGGCTATGAACTCGGACAATTCATAGTAAGTAGCCACGACTGTTGCTTCCGTAGGTCCGTAGCCATTGAGCAATTGCGGAGGATTCACCAATCCCTTCACGCAACGTTGCCACAGCTTTAAGGTTTCTGGCTTGACTGCTTCTCCCCCAACAGAAACCACCCGCAAAGATTCTGGGAGTGTCTCTTCTGCTGCTGCCAGTTCCACCATCACCTGATGCCAGTGGGATGTCGGCCAATCCATCATTGTTATTTCCCACTCGCGGCATTGTTGTATAAATCTGCTGCCAGACATCAGCATATCGTCAGTCCGTAGAACCAGTGTTCCGCCTACCAAAAGGCAAGGAAAAATTTCTACCACAGCCCAATCAAAGGCAATAGAAGCAAACTGAAGAACGCGGTCTGACTGTGTAATATTGTATACCGCTATGGCAGACAAGACAAAATTTACAAGGGAGCAATGCTCTATCATCACTCCTTTTGGTGAGCCGGTAGACCCAGAAGTATAAATCACATAAGCCAGGTTACTGGGTTTAACCTCAGTGAGTGGATTTTCTTTACTTAGAGCGCCGATATTTTGCCAGTTGCTATCTAAGTATATTGCCCGTGCTGCACTCACAGGCAACAAGGATGCCAATTTTTCCTGAGTTAGCAGCACAGACACCTGAGAATCACTTAACATATAAGCCAAGCGCTTAGAAGGGTAAGCTGGGTCTAAAGGCACATAAGCACCACCGGCTTTGAAAATTGCCAACAATCCTACTACCATTAAGGGCGATCGCTCTACACAGATTCCCACCAAAACTTCTGGTTCCACACCTAGAGTTTGCAAGTAATGTGCTAGTTGATTTGCTTTGGTGTTCAACTCCTGGTAAGTTAGTTGCTCTCCTTCAAATACCACTGCCACGGAATGAGGGGTTTTTCGTACCTGTTCTTCAAACAACTGGTGGATACATTTATTGAAGGGACACTCTTTTGTAGTGTTGTTCCACTCCACTAATAACTGATACCTTTCTGACTCGGTTAGCAAAGGTAATTCCACAACTTTTTGGTTAGGCGCTTCAACAATAGCTTCTAACAAAATCTGGAAATGAGTTATCATCCTAGCAATCGTAGTGGAATCAAACAGGTCGCTGTTATATTCCCACGACCCCATTAATCCCTTTTTTGTCTCCCAAATCGCCAGGCTCAAATCAAACTGAGCCGTACCCCGCTCTACTAACTCTGGAGTTAGGGTAATACCGGGTAACTCTAAAGTATCGAGCGAGAAATTTTGTAAGGCAAACATCACCTGAAACAGGGGATTGTAGCCAGGGGAACGTTCTGGCTGTAGTGCTTCTACTACTTGTTCAAATGGTACGTCTTGGTGCGCGTGAGCATTTAAGACAACAGAGCGCACATGAAGGAGGAATTCAGAAAAACTAGGATTCTCTTCGAGCTGAGTACGCAACACCAAGGTATTGACAAAACAGCCAATTAGTGGTTCTATTTCTGTGCCGCTGCGGTTAGCAAAAGGAGAGCCAATACAAATATCATCTTGACCTGTGTAACGATGGAGTAAGATTGCAAAAGCCGCTAGCAGGGTCATAAACAGCGTAACATCTGACTTTTGGCTCAAGGCTACTAGTTGCTTAGTTAAATGTGGGTCGAGTTGAAATTCTTTAGTAGCACCACAAAAAGTCTGAACCGGGGGGCGCGGATAATCGGTTTGCAACTCCAACAATGGCGGTACGTCAGTTAACTGTTGTTTCCAATAGTTTAGTTGCTTTTCCAAAACTTTCCTAGTTAACCATTGCCGTTGCCAAACTGCAAAATCAACATATTGTATCGTTAACTCTGATAAGGGAGAAGGCTTGCCAGCAGTAAAAGCTTGATAGAGAACTCCTAACTCTTTGAAGAATATCTTTATTGACCAGCCATCTGTAATTATGTGATGCATAGTCAATATCAACAAGTGGGACTCAGGCTCAAGACGTAGCAAGGTAACTCTTAACAAAGAACCAATGCTTAAGTCAAATGGTTGGCGAACCGACTTGGTAACTACCTGTTGCACTTCTGTTTCTAGTAAACCCTGCAAGTCCACCACGGGCAAGGTTATTGTGAAGGTGGGGGCAATCGCCTGCACGGGGATGCCCTGTACCGTAAGAAAGGTAGTCCGAAGGACTTCGTGACGGCGTATAATTTCGTTGATACTCTGCTCCAAAGCTGTCACAGAGAGTGAACCGATAATCCGCACAGAGAAACTTGCATTGTAAAGCGGGCTTTCCCTATCCATTTGATAAAGAAACCACATCATCTGCTGAGCAAAAGACACAGGCAAGTCTAGTTCTCTTTCGACTCTTACAAGGGGTAGGTTAATATTACTTGCGCTCATGTTGCTAGAACGCAGCAATGTGACAAGCTCTGTCTTATGCAATGTCAACAAGTCACGTTGCTTTTGTGTCAGTGTTCCCTTTGGAGAACGAACGCGCAACTGGTCGCCATCAGTCCATAATTTCACACCTAGATCGGAGAGTTCAGTTAAAAATTGATTAAGGTTCATAAAATAAACTCTTCCGTATCTTCACTAACTTCATTTGATGGTGAAACCGATAGCTTTATACTCTCCAAAGTTAGTTGCTCAAGCGATAGCTCTACTAATTGGGAAATGCTCAACCCCTGCAGAATTTTCATTGTGGACACGTCCACCTTCATCTCGCTCATAAGTACATTACTCAGATCGATTGCCATTAAAGAATCAAGTCCCAGTTGAATTAGCGATTGCTTTAAATCTAATTCAGCGATAGAAACTTCCATTATTCTTGCTACTTGTTCTTTAATACGAGTCTCCAACAACTGCTCTTTTTCTGCTGATGTTGCCGATATTAGAGCGTTGTGGTTTAAATTTTCTTCACTAGTATTAACATTTGGTTTGATTTCATATTCAATTAAAATTCCATTGCCCAAATTATCAATATCTTCTGGACGGTAATTCGGAATTACTCCCTTAATGGTGGCTCCACCCTGCTGGTGGAAGCGCAAAATTGGATCTAGAAGCTGCCCTAAATCATTTTGCTGACGAATGTATTCTGTGATGGGAATATGGGCATATTGAACATAGTTTTTGCAACGAGTTACGCATACCACACGCTCAATACCGCCTTTTAGGACACACAACTGAAGCATAAATTCCATTAGAGCGTCACCATTACCCATTACCTGCATTTCTGGAAGGATATTTATACCGAGAAGTTGGATGACTGAGCCAAGCCTTGTATGCAACGACGGAACTTTCGCATAAGTCGTCTTGTTAAGTACATCAGTACTGTTTATCCTTTGGGAATAAATGACTCCCACAACTTGACCGTCCATTTCTAGGACACAATGCCCGTTCGGGAAACGCTCGATCCGTTGCCGAATTTCATCAGACGATGCTCGTAAATATTCTGGGCAACACTTGTTTTCTAAGTTAACTAAAGTCAGCAGGTCTGACAAATGTGGGTGACGAATTGTGTAAGGTCTTTTCTCGAAACAATTTAGCGTAATACGGGTGAAAGGAAATGTCTTCGGATATCTTTTGGACAACTCAAACTTCGGGAATAAGCCGACTTCCGCCGCTGCCATGAGAAAAACATCTGCTTCTACGAGATGCTGCATTGAAAATGCTTGATAGGCATCGAAATGCAAATTTATGCTTTTATCTAAAAACTTGCTTACCACTTCCGGTTCTAGACAGTGGACTTCCAGAATAACTATACCGTGCTTGGTAACTACTCTTGACCATCGTTCGAGGTGTTCTACCAAACTCTGCACCATTACATGGGGAGGAATTAGCTCTCCTGATGGATCTACATAAACACCTTGGTATAGTAGCCCAGAGCGATCCTGCACCCGATCTAAATTCTGAGGAGGAATAAAGGGGCGGTCATGATCGAGAAAGGAGCGAATGTGAAGGATGTTTTCTGGGTCGTGAATGCCATGTTCTTTCAAAGAAGTTATCATTTGCTCCGGGGCACCAATATCCCCCTGCAAAACCAGATGGGGAATATCGGCTAGTGTGCGTGCAGTTGCATTTATTGACGCTTCGTTATAATCTACGCCGATCGCGCACAGGGGATACTGCTTGAGTACTTTACCTCTGGCAGACTTTGACTGTATCGTTTCGTACACCCGCTTTAAAAGAGTTCCATCCCCGCAACCCATATCCACAACATACTTTGGCTGCTCTTCAATTGGCAACCGATTGAAAATAGATAGGATGACATTCTCTACATCTGCAAAATACTTTTTGTGTTGAAATCCACTAGCTACCACGTTTAGAGTGCGATCGATGTGGCTTTCGTGACCTAAAGCATCTCTGTGGAATACAGCCTGACAATCGCCAAATAGGACATCCGTCATGCGAGATAACATGGGAGTGTAGGAAGCTGTGGTTCCGGTAATTAACGCCCGATCTACTATAATTCGACCCACATCGGTGAGACAGAAACGATCTTTTTTCTGATGCGCCCACCCAAGGCTTACAAACTGTTCGTACAATTCCTCGCGTACAGGAGCGCTAAATTCTGAGAACAAGGATTTATCTTTGTCTTCTACAAGTAGGTTGTGTTTGTCAAGCGCGAGCAAAATAGGTATGAGCAGAACTCCATCTAAGAAGTCTGCTATCATCGGGTTGTCAACATTCCACCGTTGGCAGGAAAGTTCGATCCAACGTTTAAGAAAACCCGACTGCTGTCCCATTAAATAGGACTCTATTGGCAAGTGGTATAAGTCGAGGATTTCCTCTGGTATCTCCTTGTGAATATCAGCTTCATCCGTTAGAGAATACTGCTCGGCTTCATTTCGTTCAAGCCAATTGAGCGATTGCATCATCCTCAAAGCCACCTGGAAATGCCCACCGTTTGCCCCCAACAATTCAACAATTTGCTCTAAAGTCAGTGAACCTTGATGCGCCAGGAGTTCAAATAGACCCTTTTTTTTACAAGTCAAAATTATAGGAACGGCTACAAACCCGTGCAGGTAACGATTGATTACATCTAACATAATTTTTCCTATTTATTAAAAAAGACGACCACTTCAACAAAAAGCAGCGCTCTTCTTTACCAGGTTAGACTAGTTCGCAGACACGCAGCTTATCAATATTTTCAACTTGAAAATCTTCTAAATTAAAAAGTTTTGACAAACCACGAATCTTAGGAGCTAAAGAAGCGCTTGTAAGTACAAGGGGTTTCCCCAGCATCTGCCAAGTATTATGTAGCTTGCTTGTGGTACTGTTAACTTGCTCATTGGTTGGAGCAATCGATATCGGTACTGGAACAAAGCCCCCCAGTACGCAGCCCCAAAAAGCCGGGATGAAATCTTGATTGTGTTCTAGTTGAAAAATTACTTTGTCTTGGGGCTTGAGTCCTAGCTGTTTCAATCCAGCTAAAATTATTTGTGCATCCTGCCATAATTCACGATAAGATTGAACTTTCTCGCTACCATCCGACTGAATGTATACAATACCTTTAGTTGACTGTTGAGCCGCGAATTGTAGCACTTCTCCTAAAGTTTTCGGAGCGTCTTGGGAGTAGTGTAAGGGTTCCCCGTGACTGATAGCTAGCTTTTTTGCATCTGGCGAGCGTTTGTTTTCTATTTCCTTAGTAGGTGTGGTTGCTTGTTCTTGAGTTTGGCTATTTTCAACGGCGTTCGTCGGAGACGTTGCCGGAGGCATCGCTTGAGTGTCGGGTAGCAAATCGTCTAAATGAAGAGGAGGGATACTCTTAAGCTGCTGCTCAACTATAACCGCAACACGGTCAATTTCTGACTCGGACTGTAGTTGTTCTTCTACATTACGTATTAAGTCCGAGTCAATAACTTCTAAACTAGCTATTTGGGCTTCGTCCACCTGTCCTGTATCCGTCAGAGGTATAGTAGGAACTGGTACATAAGCTTTTGGCAACAAAGCTTTTGGTACAGTCTCTTGCAGTTGGGATTGGATTTGGTCTGAGGATACGGGCAAAGTGGAGACGATGTAAGCAACTAATTCGGGTTGACAGGTTTGAGTCTCCCTTATCAAAACTACACAGTCGTCAACTAATGAGTTTGACAACAGAGCTTCTTCAACTTTAGGCTTTAGGGACTGCAAATATTCCACAATCTGTTTATCTGTATTGTACTCAAAAAATTATTTCATCATTTTCACAAATTGTGGTTTAAATTTCGCGCCTATTGCGTTCTACAAGCTTATATCGTTGACCCCAACCCTTAACGTCACATCACCATTATTTGTTAGCGTCAGTTTATTCCCACCTGATTGACAATTAAAACTGTGTTGTTCCATATCTTGTTCAGGTATTGACAGTTTCTTTTTACAACTGGTACTGCCTTCTACCTGTAATAGCGCAGTCTGCAATGGATCTGTTGCACGCTGGTACAGAACCCCAATCTCCGTCACCGTGCCCAATGGTTTATAGGGCACACTCTTGGTTGGAGCCAAGTCCTGCATCGGCAGATTCGCCAGCGCACTACCCATATGTACTACCAGCCCTAACGCTATAACCATCACTGTTATTAGTGTTCTTACCGCATTCCGGAAAATCATCGCAAACCTCTTTAACGATATCACTACGTTTGACTTGGTGTATTGCAACATACTACCCTAATATTGTGCTGGGTGTAAATTTGCAGTAGACAAATAAACTTTCGCGATCGCTCAATGCACGCTTGATAGCGATTACTATTTCGGAAATCCCCAAACTGATGATCGCATCTCGGTATTTTTGCGAAATTGGGATACACTCTTTAATACTTCTATGCTATTCAGTCACGAGAGCATTGCGCTGTATACGAACACGTCTAGGGCGTGTTTTCAAACTATAACCGCAATAAAATTAACGCGAACGTTAACATCGCAGTATAATTTTCAGCAAGCTTTTCGTATCGCGTGGCGATACGACGAAACTATTTGATTCGATTAATAGTACGGATATTTTGTTGGATGTAACTTCTTGTCTAGGCGTAATTCCTATTTCTTCCAGTTTGTTTTCCTGCTCTTTAGCAAGCGTTCCTAATACTCTAAACTTGGGTTTACGCGCAGATGATGGAGAAATTCGCGCTTGATTTAATGCAACGCTGTACTTAGGAAGAATAAAGGCTCCCTTCGCAACTATAACTAAGTCAATCAATTTTTCTTCAAGATATGGAGAATGAATTGCTCTGCTATTATTTCTTCACCTTGTAGTTGAAATTTATTATTCTTAAACATTTGTTTGAGATGTTCCGAGGTGTAAAAATAATCAGTTACAACTATATCGCCTTTTATTGTGGGAATTCTGGTCTGGTATGGACTTCCTTCCTTCTGCTCCTGTGGTATTTCTTGGGAGGAAAAATTTTGGAATCCATGCCCTAGTGTTGCTACATTGGTGTTAACAAAGCAAACAATTCCACCTGGATTTGTATATGTGTAAATATCGTTTACAAGCTGAAAGGCTTGAGGTAAGGGATTACACAGTAAGACCATAAAACAAATAACAATTTCATAATAATTTTCTTTTAAGTCTTCTTGTCTACTAAAGTATTCTATATTCCTCTTACTATCCAGAGATTTGGCGATATCCACCGCTTTCGGCGATAAATCATAACCAGTCACTATTGCTCCCATATCGTGCATTATTCTTGAGAATCGACCCATAGAACAACCAAAATCTAGCACTGTTTTTCCCTCAATATTACCTAGTATTTGTAGAATCTTTGGAAAAACAGTTGTAGACGAAACTTTCTCGGACGGATCGTCAAAGTAAGCTTGATATTGTTCTGTATGATCATCCCATTCAGTGTAAGTTTCTGTGTTAGACATAAAATCTCCAGTTTGGAATCATTGATTTTAACTTGCTATTAGGCTATAGCTTACGATCTTGTTGAACGACTCTCGCATCAAAGCTTGACTTTGAAATCAAGGACATAACGCCTACATTGATGCCAGTAAGGAAGAAGAGAACAATCACGAAGAAAAAAATAAAGGTATTATTTGAACCTTTAGTAAAATAAGTTACCTGTAATGAAACTTTGGAGATAAGTTCTTTTATCAGCAATGCTCATCTTAGTTTCAAGATAGTGATGCCATAAAGCATATTCGTGATTCATAATTTTAATTTCCCACGTACAAGCCACCCCCGTTTTTTCCAGTGGTTTTGGCGATAATTCAGGAAAACTGCCTTCAACTGTATACGTTTGGGTAAACAACACATTGCCACGCCCCCAGATGTTAATGCTCAAGAATCCTTGGGACAAAATAGCAAAACCAACACCTTGTTTTGCATCCACACGCCCTTGATTAATTTCGTCAAGGATAAAAGATTGTAAATTATCTTGCAAATTTTGTGGCAATGGCTCGGTTTCCCGTAGCATATGATAGAGTTTCAGCACTAATTTCTCATGGACTAAAAAGCCGATCGGTTTGGCTGAACGACGAATATACTGATAACTTTTCTGATACTGATCGGTTAAGCTATCCACATTAGTGTGGCTTTGCAGGTAATTATCGGTTATTGCAGGTGGCAAATCTAAGATGATGGTGGCGGTGTCCATTCGTTGTTTTCTCCGTTGTATCCTGTGTTAAAGTGCGACGACACGAAAGCTAAGTCCGCTTCCCCTGACATGCGGTTTGTTCCAATCGCGGTAAGCACAGCGAATCAAATCCGGTGTGTATTTCCACCCCCCGCCTCGCACAACGCGCAGAATATCTTGATTATCCATATTTTCCCTCCCATCATCAACTTGATAAGGATAGCTAAATTCAGGATTATGGGTAAGTGTTCCCCAAATCGTACTTGTCCATTCCCAGGTATTACCCGCCATATCAAATAAGCCGTAATAACTTTTACCTTGTGGATAGGCATCTACTGGTGTTGTCTGACCAACCAGGTTGTCATAATTAGCTAATTGGGAGGTCGGCGCGTGATTTCCCCAGGGATATAGGCGTTTATCTATCCCGCGAGCCGCTTTTTCCCATTCAGCTTCAGTGGGTAAACGAACACCCGCCCACCTACAAAAAGCGACAGCATCATGCCACGTCACCCACACAATGGGATGGTTTTCTTGACCTTTTGGCAAACCATGTCCCCACAGTTTATCTTGGTCAGCCCAAGAATAATTGGTGTGTGCTAAAAATTGTGCCCAATGTGCATTGGTGACAGGAAAACGACCGATCTGGTAGCTGGGCAAATAGACTTCGTGTTGTGGTAGTTCAACTTGTTTAGCCCAGTCTAGCGCAGCTGCGACCTTATCTACCCCCAAATCGGTGCCCATCCAAAATAAACCTGCGTCGATCGTAACCCAGTCAAAGCTGTTTAATAACATTGCTCACCTAAAGTTATTCACAGCAGAATTGGTTGGGCTGTCCGGCTGGCTGTCATCAAGTTCGATAAAAAGAAAAGGTTGAAGCAAAGCAAAATCTTGAGTTTTATTAAACTGTTTCAAAGCGTTACGGATTTCTGGTTGATAATCCTTATGGACCGTATAATCACCATAACCATCAGTATTGTTTTCCGACCACAAACCTGTATAAATTGGTATATTCAAATCACGAGTTCCAGTAATAACTTGAACAACACTTTGGATACGAACTGGCTTATACTGATGAAGTGAAAAAGCTTTGGCTAAAGGTGTGCCTTTGGCTACGTATACTGGATTTAGATAAATCACCAAATCAGTACCAAATTTTTGACAGACTTCTGCAAGATATTCAATTGTTAGAATAGCCTCCTTTATACCTTCTTCTTCAGTCATTGTTGGTCCAGGTTTTAACAACACGTAGCTTGTCAGTCTAACCCCCATTTCTCCCAGTAACTTAATCTTGGCTTCAAAAGTTTTCCGACGAATGCTTTTATTCAAAATTACTTCGCGCAAATGATCGTCCTGTGTTTCAAAGCCAATTGTCACATCCACAATATCAGCACGGGTTAAATGGAAAATTTCCTCCATCGTTGCCGGTAAAATATATTCTGGGCGGGTTTCTAGGGATAAGACTTTCAAAGAAGAAAGCGCTTGTGCTTGCTCAAGTAAGTAAACTATTGCTTCCTTGGGAAAACGTTCCCGATCTAGAATAGACCCTTCGTTACCTACTGAAAGTTGTTGGAAACTACTCAATTCATTCGCATATTGCTCAAAACTCCAATCAATTTGTTGTTTAATTTGATTGATTGGCAGCGGATCGGGATGAGATTTTGTTGGCAAACTACAATAAGAACATTGAAATGGACATCTTTGAGCGTAAAACGCAATGACCAAATCTTTTAAACCAAGAAAATTCCGCTTACCTATATAAATTGGGCGTAAAAGTTGCTCTTTAGTTTCCATATCGTGTAGTCTTTTTCCCTGTATTCTTGAACCAAAATAAAAAAGTTTGGCATCGCACTTGAGTTAGTATTAGTAAGCGACGAAAAAATGGTCAGACCAAGAACCTCCCTGTTGCACCTGTCCCGTTTGAATCGAACCAGCCGATTTCACCATATAGTCCAACTTCCCTCCGCTTTGATGAGTCGCTTTGTCAGGAGGACACATAACGCCAGCCGGAACCGCCCACACTGGTTCACGATTGTAGTCTCCAAGTGCAAACCATGGTGCGGGACCACCATTGATATTGGTCAACAATTCTGCTGCATCCCCGCCACCATTAGAAAAAGCATGTAGGGTATAAACATTATCAGCTCCGAATTGCATCCCTAAGCTAGGTCGTCCATTAGGGAGACCAGGTACTCCATAGAGTAGCGCTGCCGGAGCAGCTAATGAACAAATTGCAAGATTGACTCGGTTGCCATTAGGATCTGAATTTCCCCAGATAATATGAACATTTTTTGGGCGGCTGCTAGTACCAATATTCCAATTTGCGTACTGCCAATTAAATCCCGCAGGTGGTGCTGCTGTTGCCCAAGGAGGTGGTGCTGCCAATACAGCCGTATTCGGTAGCGCACCAGCTTCTTGCAAACAGACAACATTGAATTTATTAACAAGCTGTTGCACGTATTTTGTCCACTTACTTTCAATGCTGTCTGTTCCTCCTTGCATATTCCAAGTAACGAATGACATAACTAAATCTCCTCTTAGTACTGCTTTGCATTAAATCGAGCGCAAATTTCTCCATCATTTGTGCTACTTTCAGTGTTCATATAAACTCTTTTTTCCTTGTTTACAAAATCAACCTGCGGAATATTTTACCTTAATATTAGAAAACTATAAAATGGATATGAATGGGTAAGCAGTATCAAGATTTAACCAATATTACTTTTATTAATTTTTGTGACGCTTTTGTCTTAAACCCCTATTATGTTACATATCACAATAACTTCTTAAACACTCACGTACCGGATGTGACCATAATAATTGCCATCTTCAACCAAGCAGGCGGGGTGATGAAAACCTCTCTCGCCATGAATCTTGGCTATCAACTACACCTCCATAAACACAAAACGCTCCTCGTTGATATGGACCCGCAAGGAAGCTTAACAACTTTCATGGGTCTGGAACCCCACGAGTTAGAACAAACCGTTGGCGATTCCATTTTCAACGAAGAAACGCCACCTTCAATTCACGACAACCTACACGGCATGGATTTACTGCCAGCCAACATTACGCTGAGTGCCGTAGAACTGCAACTAGCTACCGTTATGGCACGAGAAACCCGACTCAAAATAGCTTTAGAACCAATTAAAAACCAATATCGCTTCATCATTATTGACTGTCCCCCATCATTAGGAATACTCAGCATTCTTAGCCTTACCGCTGCTACCCACGTACTAATCCCTATCCAAACCCACTTCAAAGCTTTCAAAGGTACAGAACTACTGCTTGATACCATCAAGCAAGTCAAAAAACACGTTAACCCCCAACTAACTATTGCAGGATTCGTTCCCACACTTTACAGCAACGCCAACCAAGATAAAATTATCTTAGAAGCGCTCATTGACCAACTAGAACCACTTGCTACCGTATACCCCCCAATTCCACGCGCTACCGCCTTTGCCGATGCAGCAATGAACCGCCAACCATTAGCCACATACGCACCCAAACACCCAGCAATAACAATTTTAAATAAAATCCAAAAAGGAATGGAGAAACTCTAATGCCAGCAAGAAAAACAACACAAGTCCCCCAAATGCGCGGCGTTCAAGACTTAATCAGCATGAATGCGGAGACAAGCCAAACCACAGTAGCCATCAACAAAATTCAAACTAATGATAAGCAACCCCGCCGCTACTTTGACCAGGATAAAATGGCACAACTGGTGCAGTCCGTCAAAGAACACGGTATCCTAGAACCATTATTAGTACGCCCCTTAAAACAAGACAAATACGAACTCATCGCCGGAGAAAGAAGGCTAAGAGCAGCCAAAGAAGCAGGACTTACAGAAGTACCAATTGTCAGCAAACAATTCGACGACAAACAAGCCCTGCAAGTAGCATTACTAGAAAACTTACAGCGAGAAGACCTCAATCCAGTAGAAGAAGTAGAAGCAATACTGGAACTATTAACAATAGTAATGGATGTTAAACCAGAAGAAATTAAATCAGTTCTTAACGAAGCTGCTAACGCTAAAAAACGCAAAATAGAGTTAACGGAAAACGTTTCCCGTAAGTTAGAACAAATCGAAACTATTTTAGCTGGTATCGGTAAATTTAATGCCGAAAGCTTCCGCACGAGCCGTTTGCCGCTGCTAAACTTACCCTTGGATGTGCTTGAGGTACTGTGCCAAGGGAAAATAGAATATACCAAGGCGAGAGCGATTGCAAGAGTTAAAGACGAGCAACAACGTTCTGACTTGTTGAATGACGCAATTTCTCAAAATTTATCACTAACTCAAATCAAAGAACTGATACAAAAACTAGAGCAAAACCAAACCGATAGTGAGGAAACCGAACAGCAACAACTAACTAGACGATACTCGGATGTTGGCAAGCGGTTGAAGAGTACCAAAATATGGGACGACACCAGAAAGCGTAAGAAGTTAGAGAGATTGTTGGGTGATTTGGAAAAGTTGCTTTCGGAAAGCGAGGCGAAGCAAAATTAAACCGTTTCTTGAAAAAATATTTTTTTGCGGTATATTAAATCCACCCGTCACGTCGGACAGCTTTATGAATACCGAACAAACAGTTATATTCGTTTCAGCAGTAGAAATCACCGACCATATCTTGGAAGATTTACAAAAGCTTTCTACTTACTCCGGAGAGCCAATGGCAGCTGTATATGCAGATAACTTGCTGCGATAAATGCACTTGCTGCGCGATAAATACATAGACAATCCCATAACAGAAGTAGTAATAGCACTTCACGATGCACTATTCTTTCAAAACCGCTGGATTGACTATACTGCTTATCAATACCTTCAAGCTTACAACCTACTTTCATCCCTAGCTCCGAGAGAAACAATCAACAATTCGTCCGTAGAAGAAGCAATTCTAGCTTTAGAAAATAATGGTTTTAATACCCTACCTTTCGGCGTACAACTTGATTTAAATTATATTGAGGATGAAGTAGGGGAATAACGTGGAGGACAAATCTGCCCGTGAACAGTAACTCCTGATGATAACGATTATCTTTATCAAACTAAATCTTCTGAAAGTGCAGCAATCTTATCCTGCGCTAGTCGGTGTGATTATCATCGTAAACCAGCCGAGCGTATCTGGGTATTTTCTACCAAACAATTGGAGTATTAGGAGAGGAAGAAGGTTGATTTTTCTGCAATTTATGAGGAAGGTTACTTTAGAAAGAACAACAGGAAAATAGTTAAGCGATTAGGAAGTAATATGGTAGCAATAACGATTAATATCTCAGAACATCAACTGCAAAAATTACAGGAATTAGCGCAAAAATTGGGAATCTCTACCGAAGAGTTATTATCTGCGAGTGTAGAAGATTTATTGAATCATCCTAAAAGTGATTTTACAGAAGCTGCTAATTACGTAATGCAAAAAAATGCTGAACTTTATCGGCGATTAGGATGATTCGTTACTTAGTGCTTATTGAAGTTATTGAACTTCATCGTCAAATTATTGAGCAGTCTGGGGGAGCATTGGGTATAAGAGACTTTGGTGCTTTAGAATCTGCACTTGCTCAACCTTACATGACTTTTGGCGGAGAGGAGCTTTATCCAACACTTGTCGATAAAGCTTCTGCAATTGGATTTTCGTTGGTAATGAATCATCCATTTATCGATGGTAATAAGCGGATTGGTCATGCCGCAATGGAGGTTTTTCTAGTCATGAATGGTGTAGAAATTGATGCTTCTGTAGATGAACAAGAATCTATCTTCCTATCCTTAGCATCGGGTAAACTTAACCGCGAAGAATTTACACATTGGTTAAAATCTCATGTCAAAGTTCGGTAGGGTGCGTTATGGACTTCAGTCCTAATGCACCGAAAAATCTTGGTGTTTTAAACCAAATCTTCCAAAAGCGCAGTAATTTTCCCCTGTGCCTTAGTGCGGTTATCATCGTAAATCATCAAAGTATTTAAACTCGCATGACGGCTCAACTTTTGCACGCTTCTAACATCCCCTTCACTCGCATCCAACGCCGCAGTTACCGACGAATGCCGGATTTTGTGCGGGCTGATGATTTTAGAAATCCCCGCCTCCTTGGATATCCCCGCCACAATCTTGCGGATACCGTCACCCGTCAACCTGTGCCCGTAGCGCGGACGTAAAGAAACGAACAACGGTTGCTTAATGTCTAATTCCTTCCGCACCCACAACCAATCCATAAGCGCCGCACAACTCTTATGATGTAAATCAATAATTTCCTTCTGCGTACCCCGCCCCTTCCCCAAAATAGCCAGCGTCTTTGCTTCTAAATCCAAGTCCTCAATGTTACATCGGGATATTTCCTCCCTACGTAGCGCGTTCGCCCATAACAACCGCAACAAGGCATAATCCCGCTTACCTTTCAACGTATCTCTATCCGGTATTGCTAACATTTTTTTAAAAGCTTCGGGACTAATCCCCGTCGTATCCCGGTACTGCTTTACCTTTTCACTTTTAATATCAGCCAAAGTCCAACTGCACTTGCCCACATTATAAGCATAATTAACCAACGCCTTAATCGCCGCCAACCGCCGATTAACAGTAGCTTCCTTCAATCCCAAATCAATTAACTGTGCCTTATACCGCAACACCAAAGTTACAGCAGAAAACCTTTCCATCTCTAAAAACTGCGCCACCAACTCAGGTGTCGGTTCCTTTGCTGCCACAGCCTGAAAAAACTTTCTTAAATCCTTCGCATACTCATGACGGGTACTTTTGTTGCGCTTCCCCACCAATAACTCCTGCAACAAATCGCGTTCTGCTGGAATAGCAAAAGGGTTAGTAATTATATCGGTATGCGGCTTGTCTGGGAGTGACATAATAAACAACTATCGAAAAGTTTTATTTTCGATATTTATTCTACCTTTTCTTTGTCCTTCCCTTACACACACTGTAAGGAAGGCACATAAAGTGAAATTTTGTCGCACATCTCTATGAAAACGAGTATCTGTAACCCTTATTTTTTCGTGGTACGCTCGCAGCACCACCGTCGATAATATTGCGCCAAAGCTTTATCCTATAAGATATTGCGACTTTTATTCGGGTAATCGCAGAAATTTTCAACTTATGCGCGAACCTACAACACACCAAGTTTTCGGCAGTTATTACCCCTCCCGCATCCGAAAAGTTAAATTCCTAGAGATAACAGCTTTCGGAGGGCGGAATGTTGGTTTTCCTATTTAAAGCCGGATTTTTATATGTTTAAAGCGAGAGCGCTCGGGTTAGCTCGCTCCGAAACTTCTTTTTGTCATAATGCTGCAACGGGTGTAACCAATACAAGATATGCTGATATCATTGCTATCGGTTTGATATCGATAGCTATCGCTTGTAGAAGCCGATGTTAGCCATGCCCGATTCTTCCCCAGAACACAAGCCCAGTCAAATGATTCGCGTGCCTACTCCTTTAATTGGTGCAGTACGGGAATTATCCCGGCTGCATCGTCAAGGAAGAACAAATGAAATACTCAAAGGGTTGGATGAGTTAATTTCAACGTTTTATTGTAGCAGCAGAAATAAGTACGATACTACTATCTCATCTTTATCGGAAATAATGGAACGTCTTGATAAACTTGAGTCAAATAAGACGGATGAATGTAGTAGTAATGAACTGGTAGATGCCGAACGCATTGACGATTTAGAAGAAAAAATTGAGGGAATTGTTTCTAGAATGGAGCAATTTACTGATGCTATCAGACAGATACAAAATCATCTAAATAATCAACAGAAAAGTAATAAAAAATCTTACTACAACAATTCTTCCTCCTCTAGACAAACTCCGCGAATGAAGCCGTTAGCGGAAGAAGGTTTAGCTAAAAGATTAAGTGTAAGTCTAGAAGCTTTACGCAAGGAAAGAATTGAATTGCCAGCGCCGCATTTTGTGGCGTGGTGCAAGCGTCGAGATACTTCTAATATTGGCTGGGAATATAATCAAGATACGGGTTTATATCATCCGGTAATATAAAGACCAGGAGTAATAATTTATCTTATTGTAGGAGTAATTAATAATATGAGCAATTCTTCTTTTAGAAGCCCCTGGGTAGGAATGAGGCAGTACACTAATGGATTTTCATCTATGAAGGTGAAACCAGGATAAATTGCGCGTGCGCGTTCAATTTATAATAAGCTTTGTTCTGAATTAAGTGATAATCACGGGTGTTCGGGGTATGTTGCTATAGAATCCGATAGTGGCGAGTATTTTATTAATGCTAACAAAGAAGTCGCTAAGAGGGAACTTGCAATAAAATATCCAGGACGGTTGATTTGTACTTTTAAATTAACAAGGGCATCGTAATATAAATTGATGATAATTTGGATAGAAGAAGATGACTAATAGTAATTCTCAAATATTATACCCAAACAATTGGAAAGAATTAGCCACCAGTATCAAGGCTACTAAGGATTGGAAGTGTCAAAAATGTGGTAAAATATGCATAAAACCAGGGCAAAAAATACCCGATGATTGGAGCAATTCTCAACGCAGAGCATACACGTTACAGGTGCATCATTGGAATAGAAATCCCGCAGATAATAGAGTATCTAATTTAGCGGCATTATGCCCTGGATGTCATTTATTTTATCATACAAGAGGAAGAGGAAATATTTCTCCAGGACAGCTATCTTTTTTTGATAAGTTAGGAATTGATTTTGAAGGGGAGACATTATAAAATAATTACTTATCATATTATAAAATATTTTTATAAAAGATAAATTAATAAAGAGAAGTGTCAATTATAAAAATTAATGAAACCGGAGTATGCGGAACAATATAATGAACAAAAACTTCGGGTATCTTCACGAAAATATAGTTAGGGTGTGAGAAAGTGATTCCGGAATTTGATGAAAATGGTAATTTACCACCAGGAATTCATTTTTGTGAATGGGAGGAGTTTAAGGAAAGATTTGGAAATAGTTTTAAGAGAGTAAGAATGATTATTGGTTTGGAACTAGCAATGACGCAATTAAAAGCGGCAGGCTGTAGAACAATTTATATAAATGGTAGTTTTGTTACAAGTAAACCAAACCCAAATGATTTTGATGCTTGTTATGATAATGAAAGTGTAGATATTGATTATCTCCGAAAAAACGCTCCGAGTTTAATTAATAGTTTTGACAGACAATCACAAAAATCTAAATATAAAGGTGAAATTTTTCGTTCGGATGAACCAGTTGGTGATTTAGGTTTAAACTCATTTGAATTTTTCCAGCGCGATAGAATGAAAAATATAAAGGGAATTATTGCTATTGATTTAGTAAGGTGGGAACCATGATTAAAAATGATTTGCAATACAAGTACAGCAAAGAGTGCGCCCTTAAATTTGAATATTCTATAGCCGCAGTTGAACAAGACGAAGCATGGAAGGAAAGAGAACCCGAACGCTGGCAGCTTGACATTGATGTAAAAAAGTCACATTTAATGGCTTTACAAGAAGAAATAGCTGAATATGAAAAACTCATTAATTGCGATAAAAGCCAACCAATTAAAATTCAAGTTGAAAATTTCAATAAGCTACCAGATATATTAATTAAAGCTCGTATAGCTGCCAAAATGAGCCAGAAAGAACTGGCTGACATTTTAGGTATTGAAGAACAAAGAATAAAAGAGTGTGAAGATAAAGACTATCAATGCGCCAGTTTTTGCGAGATACTTGAAGTTAGTGCAGCATTAGGTATAGAGTTTGATAACGCATTTGTAAAAGTTGATTTTCTTCAAATAGAAGAAGGGAAGAAAAGTGCTGTTAAATGGCGTAAATGGCGAGAAGAAAGTATTGAATATAAAATCTAAAGCTTCATAATAATTTTCGTTATTGTTGGGAAAGCCACACTCAATGTTGTTTGTATTCTTCTCCTACCGAAATTTTATTCAAAGTTAATAGGATTACCATTAAAATGCCCATGAATTTTATTCGCTTCCAACCAATTGGGTAATGTTCTTTCTACTTCTTCCAATTCGTTTCCATTATCATCGACTAACCCATGTACAATCTGCACTCTAGATAATGGTGTTTCTCCATTGGCTGAAAACTTCTTAAGTTGAATTGTTCCTGATTTCCTGGCTTCAAATGTTCCTTCTACGGTGCTTTCATTGGTAAAATAATGATTAACACCAATAAAGTATTCTTTAGCTTTACGGGTATCTGTAAGATGCATGGAGAAGAATTTCATTGCAGCATCTTTACAGCTATCAATTTTCTTCAAATTGGTAAATTCATCAATAATTATTTGCTGTTTGGTAGACGGTTTTTCTTTAATTCTTTGTAACCATCTATCGGTAGCATCTTCCAAAGACTGCCCAATTTCTTCTTCTGATTCAGCTTTTAATGTAGCATCAAGTAGTTTCCATACTTCCCAGTTTTCTCCGGTAGCGTGTCGATCAATCAGTTGGTAGATTGGTGCATCGAAGCAGTATTTACGAATTAATGATATTGCACCAGCAGTATTGGTTTTACCGCTACCCTGAGAGCCAATCAGCCACAGGGGTTTAGCGTTTTTAACAATTGAATACAGCCAACCGTCTTCATGGGATTTTAGGGCTTCTATTAAGGAGTTAACTAACTGTTTATCGCTGGATTGATTAATGTTCGGTTGAGATGATTTTTTATTTTGTAATTTATCTATTTCTTTCTCTGCTTTATATTTATCTAGTAGATTTGATGCAATTTGTTTGTCCATGTCGGAATGTTTTACGGCTCTGGCTTTGAGATAATCTTCTAGTTGCAGTTGGTTTTTAATAGCTTCGTTTTCATCGTCGGTTAGCCCTAGTTCTTTTCTTTGCTGTAAGTCTTCTTGGGTTAAGCCATCTTTTAAAATATCTGTATGTAATGAGCAGGAATGTTGTTTAATATCTCGTTTACGTCGGTGTTGCTGCCAATTATAATAAGCGGTACTTTTCTCTTCTTCTCCTAATTGGTAATCGGTTCTTTTAAACCTACCGACGCGAGAAGCTAGAGTTAGTGAAATACCCCACAATCCGAAAACGGAAGCTACATTACCGTATATTTGATAAGGATTATCTTTCTTGATAATTTTTACCAAGCTAATTGTGTTACCCATATACGGAATAATTGAACCATAGCTATTATATTTGTCCCACTCTTCTGCAAGGACATATCTTGGTTGATGGCAGTATTTATTATCTAATTTATCTTGCGCTTTTAAGTCATAATATTTTAGTTTTTTAGCTTTCTTTTTATCGGCTAATATGTTCTCTTTTTTGTTAGCAGTTTGCGGACAGAATTGTATTTGTGCTAGTGGGTAAGGCTGGCGTGAATGGGAAAAGCAGAAGCCGGTTAAACCGACTACTGCTGATATGACAATGGCTGATAGTTCAATTCTATTTCTACTCATCTCCTGCTAATAAGGAATAATGAACTAATTACTATAAATGCTGCAATTCCAATTGATAGCCAAGGGTCTAACCAAGGTCTTTCTTGATAAATAGTCTGAATATCTGCACTGATTTGATATGCGCTATCTGTAGTCATTTGTTGGAAGTATTGATAATCTTTTATTGCCAACCAAGTACTTCCAGCAGCAATTACAAAGCCACCGATTGTTTTAACTGGTTTTTCCATATTTTCTACCTCAAATCCTTCATTGTAATTAGCTCTAAATCCAGATAAACCAACTATTGAACTGATTGAACAAATAGAAAAACATAGTCCTGCTGCAAGCCATAGAGATGCACCACCGTTGATTAATAAAAGTAGTCGTGCGAGAAAAAATCCGCTAGCACTTAGCGACCAACTTATAAAATATTTCTGCACCAATTCTGTTGTTTGAATAACTTGCTTTCTGTGTTTTTTACGTTCTTCTAGATGCTGTATTAAGTCTTTGGGTAATTGAGTATCTGGAGTAGTTTCCGATTGCTCTTGTTCTTCTAAATCTTCAAGTTGTTCTAACATATGTCAATGTATATTGGGGGAGTTAGAAGTTTGATAATTGAAGAAGGAAGTTAGAATTTAAAGGAAATTCCTTCTTTGAATAATTGAATTACTTTGTGTGTAATCGCTTCGGGTAGTATTGTTATTAATTCATTCCGGAGCAATTCTTCCCTCTTGAAACGCAAACTAAAAACCAAGAATTGTATCTTTGATTTTTTGAATGATTGAACGACCTGCATATTGTTTTTTAGGTTTCAAATCATCTCTAGCATTATCGCCAGCATCAAGATAATAGTTACCTAGTTCTTTGTCGTGTTGTAAATCAATTGTTTGCTGTCTTACTTCTGTCTTTAACTCTTCTTGCAGCATCTTGTATTCGCCATCAATACTCATCATGTGACGGTCTATCCAAGCTTTTAATGTAATATGTTCTGTGGCTTGTTTATGGCGCAATTCTTCTCTACTTTTAGCTCCTTCAAAATCAAGGCTTAATTCTTCTAATTGATTTGCTAATTTATCGTCGGCAAGAATAGAAGATTGTATTTCTCGTTCTATGCGTTCTCCACTGACACCAGCTTGTTTATAAATAGCTGCGAGAGTTGTGTTTAAATCTTCTGCTCCTTTAATTGCAGCTAGCATATTGTCTTTAACTTTAGGTGCAAATTCGCTAATCTTTGCTCCATCATTTCCCATTTGACCTATTAGTTTTAATGCTTTTTGGTCGCCCATTAATGCTCTATAAACTAAGTTTGTAGAAGCGTTAAATTTACCACGGAGTTGTTTTTCTAGGTGGCGCGATTTGGAAGAAACCAGATTTTTCAGCTTGCCAGTATTTTTCACAACGATTAATCCTCTCTTTCGTTAGTATTTCTGTGCATTGGTAGTGCATCCACTGTTGGTATTGCTGTACCCTGTCTTTTCTTTCTAGATAGTCTTGGTATTTGAAGTGATAGCTAATTGATTGGTAGCAGTAATCTATTAGAAATAAAGCAGGAATTATTATTACTAATAGCCGAAATATATTTTTATAACGTAATTCTCTACTGTGTTTTGAATGTTGCTGCGAGCGTTTTGGAGAAGCTTTTGAGGCTAGAGCTTTTTCGCTCTAGTACCTCCTTTGTTGTTATGGCTCCTTCTACACTCT
>NZ_CAWUDI010000064.1:0-42942 GCF_963920925.1 Calothrix sp. CCY 0018
TGGTTGGTCATGGGTGCCTCAATAACCACCTACCCCGAAATTTTGAGGGGATACGAATTACTTTTGGAGTTAATGCGTCGAAACAAAATCCTTAATTGGAATCAGTTGCAACAAAAAACAGGTTTGAGCAGTGCAGCATTGTGGCGATTGCGAGACGGTGACGCGGCTTCGCTGAGTTTGGATGAATTGAGTAGAATTGCGTTATGCCGAAGGCATCATGCGGAGCATATCGCGCTCTCCATCCCGTTGGGAAATTTTCTCGATAAGTTGGGAATTCTTCCACCACATCCGGAATTAGAAATTAAGCGTCGGGAATGTTTGGAATTACAGCAGCAGTTACAGCAGCTTAATCAAGAAAAAGAGACTTTGCGAAAAGATGGTTTGCGATTGCATTCGGAATTGCAACAGCAGCAACTTGAATTAACCCAAGAATTTCGTAAATCAACATTTGAGAAACTGCAAACCCTGCTCGTAAATTATCCCAGCATTGATCAAATGGTAAAGGTAAAACCAGAATTACCCGCGAAAAATCTGCTTTCGAGCTTCACACCCCTAGAAAATTTATTAAAAGAATGGGATTACCAACCCATCGGTAAACCTTGGGAACAAGTTGAATACAATCCCCAAATCCATCAACCAGACACCGGGGATATTGCAGAAAGTGAAATGGTTTATATCCGTTTTATTGGATATCAACATCAAGGTAACATTCTTTGTCCCGCTAAGGTTAGTCGTACTCTTCCGGGTGCGGGGAAATAGGGGGATGGGGAGACAAGGGGAGAAGGAGAAATAAAAACTCCGCGCTCCTTTGCGTTAACCTTGGCGCTCCTCTGCGTTTAAAAAAAAATAACTCCTCACTCCCAACTCCTCACTGATAACTGTTCACTGTTAACTGACTCATGAACACCATAATCATCGACTTCGGAACCAGCAACACGGTTGTTTGCACTATTGACACAATTACTCAACAACCGCGCACTTTAAAATTCGATTCCCTTTCACGTCGCTTTAACGAACAAGTTAGCGTTATTCCTTCTCAGGTATTCGTCAAGTCACATAATAAATTGATTTTTGGCGAGCCTGTACGCGCTCAAAGGTTGGGTTTTAGTCAGCCACAACGTTATTTTCAAGCTTTTAAACGGGATTTAGCGGCGGATTTTGTTCCCCCTCCCCGCGTTTTGGATGATGTTAATTACAGTGCTGAAGCGATATCGGAATTATTTTTAAAAGAAATTTGGCAGCAGGTTAAGCAACAGTTGGAACCCAGTCGGGTGATTTTTACCGTTCCGGTGGGTGCTTTTGAACGATATTTGCACTGGTTTAACGGTTTGGCAGAAAAGCTGGATATTCCCGAATTGCAAATCGTTGATGAATCGACAGCAGCGGCTTTGGGTTATGCTGTCAAGCGCCCCGGTAGCTTGGTTTTGGTGGTGGATTTCGGTGGTGGAACTTTGGATTTAAGTTTGGTGCGTACTGTTAAGAGTAATTCTCAATATAATGCGGTACGTGCTGAAGTAATTGCGAAATCCGATGCTTTTGTTGGTGGGATAGATATCGATAATTGGATTGTCGAAGATTACCTGAGAAAAACGGCTTCGAGTCGGGAAGAAGTGGGCGAAGTTGGTTATCAGAATTTGTTGGAAATTGCGGAAAGATTGAAAATGAAGCTTTCCACCGATAATCAAGCTAAGGAATCTTGGTTTGATGATGAAAATTTTATGTCTCACGAATTGCAGTTAAATCGGGATGAATTGGCGGATATTTTGGAGAATCGGCAATTATTAGAGCAATTGCGACAGACATTAGATGAAGTGTTGGCAATTAGTTTAAGTAAAGGAATCGACAAAGCAGACATCGAACAAGTTTTGTTAGTGGGTGGTAGCTGTCAAATTCAAGCCGTACAGCAACTAATAATTTCCTACTTTGGCAGACAGAAAGTTAAATTAGACAAACCTTTTGAAGCCGTAGCGCATGGGGGTTTGGCTTTAAACGAAATGGTAGAAATAGACGATTACTTGCGTCATAGCTATGCAATTCGGTTGTGGGAACCTCATAGTAAAAATTATTCCTACATGACATTGATTGAAAAGGGTACGAATTATTTAGCAGACAGCGATGAAAAAGCCAGAATTAGCGAACCTTTGACATTACAAGCCGCCATTGAAGGACAAAAAGAGATTCGTCTCGACATCGGGGAAATTGCGGAAATGTCGCAAGCTGAGGTAACTTATGATGCTCAAGGGAGAATGACAAGCAGCCATTTGGTGAAACAGGAAACCTATCGTTCCTTGGATACCCAGCATCAACAGGTTTGTATCGCGCATTTGCAGCCACCGGGAGAATTGGGAATCGATCGGGTTTCGGTGCAGTTTGCGGTTAATGAGCAAAGGATGTTAATTGCGACGGTGCGGGATTTATTGACAGGGAAAGCGTTGATTGTGAGAGAGGCGATCGCTAAGTTGAAGTGATTTGAATTATATCAAATCTGTTGGTGTTGAAGTTATATTTTTAACGCAGAGGGGCGCGAAGGTAAGCGCAAAGGAGCGCTGAGGGAAGAGTTTTAAGAGAGTTTTTTTGTAAGGAGGTAATTATAATGTCGGATAATCAACCTAGGGAATATGACGCGGTGCTTGGTGGTGGAAATCATACAGATTGGGTTTACAGTGTAGCAATTAGTCCAGATGGTAAAACTCTTGTTAGTTGTAGTAGAGATAAAACAGTTAAAATTTGGGGTTTAAAGTAGAAAAATAATCAACTTCAACTCACCGCAAAACCCGTATACTGTCGTACTTTAGGATGCCGAAACCCTAAAATAATATCTTCTTTGGGAACACCTGCTTCCATTAAATCGGTTGCAACACCTTCTTCAGTATCATCGTATTGAATCCAAAATTTATTATCAACTAAATCCAAGTGAATGGGTGTAGTGTGTAAATACTTGTCCCCATTCCAACCAATATCTAATACTAAATAGCGCCCATTTACATCATCAAATACCACTTGAGAATTATAATTGTCTGGTATCGAACCACGGTATTCAGCTTCTGCGGTTAATATTTTTTTGATAATCTCTTGATATTTACATTTGGTATCCATTGATTTATCTCCTGTTTTTGTTCAATAACTATTCATAGAAGTAAGCAATGTCCTTTGATACCTACAAAAACATCGGTGAAGTTTTAAAAGAATATAACATAAGTTCTACTGAAGAAAACTTCATCATCGAAACAGCAATTCTTATTCGCGAAACCTTTCAAGAAGAATTAACGTTTTCATTAAGAGAATTTAACTATCAAGAATCAGAATATGCTATTTGTGAAGCGATAATTTTTCCCGTATTAAAAGAACTTTATCGCAGTTACCGAGATCAATTCACGTTATGGAGTCACAAAGCACTCGTTTATGATGATAAATTATCCGGAATACCAGATTATCTTTTAGCAAAAAAATCTGCTTTAGGAAAAGAAGTATTTGAAAGACCTTTTTTTGTAGCTGTAGAAGCGAAAAAAGATGATTTTATCAAAGGCTGGGGGCAATGTTTATCGGAAATGGTAGCGATTCAAAAGATTAATGATTCAGTTGAACAATCGATATTTGGTATTGTATCCAACGGGCAAGTTTGGCAGTTTGGCAAGTTAACAGATAGTTTATTTACCAAAGAAATCAATCTTTATACTATATCCGATTTGCATAAGTTATTTGCAGCACTTAATTTTGTATTCAAGCAATGTGAGATTCAATTGGAATTCTCAAGCAAAGAAGATACAAACATAAAATAATTATCTATGAGGTGTATTGCTTTCTCCCACAACTGGGAACACTAATAATAGTGAAGTGGTAAAAATGCAATTTTAAACCCATATCAGCCAAAGCTTTAATTAATGCGTCTGTATCTTTAATTTGGGTTTTTATAGCAGTGAAATGTGACATGATTATTATTAGTAATTTAATAATTTTATGATTTATGAAAAACCCCACAAATTAGCGGGGGGTTGGGGGGATCTCAATGTTTGGAACACTATATTTTTTGTCATGGATGTTCCCATCTTAAATTTATAGGAATCCGTAACACACCAAAATCCAGATAATGGTGCGTTACGCTCCGCGATAACACACGCTACAAAAATAGATTTTGAATTCCAAACTGTAAACACAATCCAAAATCCAAAACAAACGCATCCGTTGTTAAAATTTAAAATCCAAAATTATCTAAACCCAACTCCCCACAACAACCCTCACCGTACCATCTTCCAAAACTTCCTCTTCCTCAACATTAAAACCCTGTTCCTCAACAGTAGCCATCAGAGTTTTATGAGCATACTTTTGAGTAATTGAATTCACAAATTGCTTTTGATTAATCTTCGCACCCCAAAAATCAGCTACTATTTCATAACTTTCACCTTGGCGACGAAAACCCAAATCGTAACCATTACTTTGGCGAATTACATATTCAGCTTGAGTGCGATCGCCATTATATCCCCGCACCTTAGCATTGCACTCGACTTGATAACCTAACTCCTGCAACACCTGATGTAAAATTTCACCGTGCTTAATTTGAACCTTAATACTTGTAAAGTGAGACATAATTAATTTGGTAATTGGTAATTGGTAATTGCTAATTGGTGATTGGGCATTGGGCATGGGGCATTGGGGGGGATTGCGAATATTAATGTTATTTATGTAGTGGGAGCATCTTGCTCGCTATTTCTCCCCATCTCCCCCTCTCTCTTCAATCCACCTCCAACGGCGATATCCCATTCCCGGAGCTATACTGTTTCAATTCTTCTACTAGATGCACGTCATTTGATGCACTTCTCGCACCTGCTTGGGCTGCCCATTGTTTTAATCCGTCAATTTGTTCTTTCGCTATGGAAGCTAAAGGTACGGTAACTTCTATTGCTCTAAGAATATCTTCGGTGATAAAGTCGCGACGCTGCCCGTTAACTTTACTCGAAAATGCGTTGTGCATTGCTTCAATTATTACTTGCTCTATCTCTGCTCCACTAAAATTTTCTGTTTTACTTGCTAATAAAGATAAATCAAAATCTCGCACCCGATTTGCACGTAATTTTTGTATATGAACTTTGAAAATGTCTTGTCTTTCGGCTTCGGTGGGTAAATTTAAAAAGAATATTTCGTCAAATCTTCCCTTCCTTAACAATTCTGCTGGCAATATCTGCACGTTGTTGGCTGTAGCAACAATAAATACCGGGCTGCTTTTCTCCTGCATCCAGGTAATCAAGCTACCAAATACCCGTCGCGATGTACCGGAATCTCCATCAACTCCGCTGCTAATATTGCCGAATGCTTTGTCTATTTCATCTATCCACAATACGCATGGTGCCATTGCTTCGGTAAGCTGGATCATTTGGCGCACGCGGCTTTCACTTTCCCCGACGATTCCACCAAATAAACGCCCCGTATCGAGTCTTAATAACGGTAAACGCCATTCGTGAGCGATGGTTTTTGCGCTCAAAGATTTACCCGTACCTTGAATTCCTACGAGTAAAGCTCCTTTGGGATTGGGTATACCGTAACGTCTGGCTTCTTCGGTGAAAGCATCTTGACGCAACTGCACCCATTGTTTAAGTTGATCTAATCCTCCGACTCTTTTTAAGGATTCGGAAGGTGTAAAAAATTCTAATATCCCTGTTTGACGAATGGTTTGCTTTTTCTCTGCCAAAACACCGCTAATATCAGACTCATTAACCTGCTGCTTGGCTGCCAAAGCTTTCGCCAAAACTCGCTGAATCCGGGTGCGACTCAATCCCTGACAGGCTTTCACCAATTGCTCCCGCGCCAAACCTGCTAATTTCAGCTTGTCGGGTACCACCAATTGCTCTATTAAATAGTTAATTTGAGCTACGTCGGGTAAAGGAAAATCAACGACGGTAACTTCCTCCTTTAATTCTTCAGGTACTTCCAAAGTATGGCTGGTAAGAATAATCGACTTGCGACTGCGCTTTAATTCCCGGGCTAAATTTCGCAACTCTCGCACAATCGGCGCACTTTTTTCCGTAGTGAGATTTTTTATATAGGGGTGCAAATCCCGCAACACAAAAATAACCGATTTTTGGGCATCAGCTTTACCAATGCGAGCCAGCGCTGGCATCACAGAGCCTTTATCCGCACCGTTATCGCTCCAACCCCGCACGACATCCCAAAACAATACCTGACGCGCTGGTTGAGAAAGCGCAGCAACTTTAAATAAAACCTCTTCCAATGGCTCTTCTTCCACGGCAACCATATATAGTAGAGGATACCGCGCTCTAATCATCAAATCTATTTGCTCCACAAGCTCAAAGTTAGGAATATCCTTACTTACACCTGCTTTACTTGTATGAGAATTAGTCATAACACCCCTATTCCGAATTGGCAATAAACCAGAGGTTTCACACTCCACATTAGCAGAACATCTGTACTTATTGCTTCAGTTTATTCGCTTTCAAGCAAAGTGCCAATAGCATTTCAGGGAAAATCGCATATCTTATTAAAAGTTTTACAATATGTTTGGGAATTAGGGATGGGGCATTGGGCATGGGGAGTTAATTAGTAGCTAATTAATTATTCTCCCCCCTCTACCCCCTCTACCCCCTCTCCCCCCTCTCTCTTTGCACAAACCAAATCCATGCTGATAAATTTATTACGCCGCTGTTTTGCGATCGCTATTTTATTATTAATTGCAATCGGATTGACTACTCAAGAATCAACAGCGATGCTGCGACAACATCACGATGCACCGGGAGTTTTACGCTATCATTCCCAAGTATCTATCAAAGATAAACAAGAATATAATTGGCAGGTATTGCTGTTTAAAAAGATTAATCCCGGTGTAAAACAAGAATTAAATTTGAGAATAGTTGGCTTTCCCGGTATCTTTGAATTTTCTCATCCTCATTCCTTAGAAATAATTACAGCGTCGGGTAAGTTGCTTAATGCATCCGATGTTTACGCTACTTCATCGCCTGCTGCAAATGTGGGAGAATACAGCTTAACCGATGTCTTACCGAAATTAACCAAAATAGAATCTTTAAAATTAAATTTACCATTATTAGGTACAAAAAAGAATATTTTAGAAATACCCAAAACCGTTGTAACTGAATGGCAACTATTAGTAACAGAAGTTGATTGAGATTAATTGACTTATAAATTCTATTTATTGTAATATATAATACAGGTAATTAGTTTTGAATACTGTCTGTTTGCTTTTAATTAAAGATAATTCTGATGTAGTTATTCAAGACAAATAAAAATTTTACGCAACTTTACAAAAAAATACATTTCAGCTAAGTATGAATAACAGCACTTTCTCTTAGATTAATATTTAAGGGACTGGTTTAATATGTATTTTTTTTATTTTAATTTTTATTCTCTATTTCTTCTCGATCGATGATTATCTTTAAATAAAGAACTTCAACAATATCCTCTGCGATGTTGTAGTTGTGTGTTATTCAATTTTCAACTCTCCTAAGTATTTTAGGAGAGTTTTTTTTCATGCATATATTTATCTTTTAAAATCTCAAATTCCAAATTATCCCAATGCCGATTTTTTAAAAATTCGTTTTTTGGTAACTCGCGCTTAAATTTCATTCCTATTTTCTGTAAAACTTTTCTAGATGCCATATTTTCAGCAATACAGCGCGAGTAAATACGGTACAGTTTCAAACCCTCAAAGCCAAAGTTTAAAATGGTACTTGCGGCTTCTGTAGCGTAACCTTTTCCCCAATAATCTGGTGAAATTTCATAACCAAGCTCGGCTTCATTAGATTCTGTACTTTCTTTACGGATACCGCAGTTTCCAATTAATTTATGCTCAGATTTCAATATTAATGCTAACTGAAACTTAATTCGCGGTAGCTGCTGTTGTTGCTCTATAAAAATTTGAATAAAAGCTTCTACATCTTTACGCTTACGATTTTCCCATTCATAAAATTGTAGATAGCGAGAATCAGATTGATAAGCCAAAACTGCCTGCCAATCTTCAAAGGTAAATTCCCTCAATATTAGTCTTTCGCTAGTAAGGAGCATTGTTTTTTCATCCGAAATTATTACAAATATTATTTGCATTAAATACCGCTCTACAAAACCTCAACAATTCCGCTTCCAAAAAATCTCTCTTTGCATAATTAGCCATCACGCTGACAAACTGGACATTCTCAAAAACATAACCCTTGCAAGAATCGATCCTATCCAAACTAGCTGTTTTCGGATGTAGTATATTACTTTCCCAATCGCTAGTTGTTTCAAGATTGTCTAACTTCCATCCTGTATATGGGCACCTACCATTCTGTTTTTCCCAAAGCTGTTTTAGATACTCCAGGGTAATATTACATTCTCGTCCATTGCTCTTTACTCTTCTTCTTGTAAGTCTATGATGTTGACGAAATGGTGAATATTTGTCTCTTCGGGCATTATTCGCTACTCTTAAACTTATATTATCAATATCTATATAATTATCTTTACCTAAAATCCTATATCTATAAACGTCTATACAGAATTTAATTAAATCTTGTTCACTAAAAATATTTTTCGCAAAGTTGGCAATTACAGCAACAAACTGTATATTCTCAGGAATGTAACCCAAAGAAGAATCGATACGATCGACACTTGCTCTGTCTATTGTCAAAATCGCATTTTGATAATCAGTAGTACTAGGTAATAGAAGTAACTTCCAGCCAGTGTACGGACAAATTCCTTTTTGTTTCTCCCATAATTGTTTTAAATCTGCTAATGTGACAGAGCATTCATGTTTTCTGTGCTTGGCAGACTTTTTCATCACCTTTATATGATTTCGGAAAGGTGAATATTCATCGGTTCTAATGATATCCTTTAAATGGGCAGTTGTTCTATTTGCATTATCTCCAAAATTCGCTAACCCTTGAAACTTTCCGAAACACGATTTAGAACAATAATGAGGTCTTCCTAGTTTCTCGCTTCTATTAAATTCGCTGCGACTTTTATTAAATTCCTTTCCACAAGCAGGATTTTTACAGATAACTATTACTTGCGACTTACTCATAAATGATTTCAAAATTACTTACACAAAAACAAATCCACCTCTACATTTAAGTATAAGGTGGATTAAGTGTTTATGTACTAGTGGATCTGGGCAGAGTCGAACTGCCGTCCCCAATGGGTATTTACCCCCGCATCGTTCACAGGTATAGCCTCGTTAACCCTTAAGGCAGGGACCGTTCATTATCCCGAACGGTGGGATGCTTTGGTAAAGTCTTTTCTAATAAGTCCACCAAAGGGAACTTATTAGAGCATCCGTTGGGGGTTGCTCTCTAATCCTTAACGGAGTCAAACTAGAGAGAAGCGTACGAAAAAAGTTTAAGCAGTTACTGCTTGACGCTTGAATGCTACAATGTTGTTTGCAGTTATTATTTGTTTTGAGACTTGATTTACGAGATTTGACTCACTCTCGACCTGAATCAACGAGTAGCTTTCACCACCAGGTCGAAACCATTACAGACCCATGTGATTCATATTCTATTATAGTGCGCTTTTTTGAAAATTGCCACAACGGATTTTGGATTTTAGATTGGGTGATTGCAGCGAAAAGAGATGAGATATAAATTAGGTTTAAAAATAAATTGTATGATGTTTGTTGAAATGGGAAGATACCAGTTTGGCAAATAGCCCGCAGGCTAAAAGCCTGGGGCTACAAGAACAAAGCCCCACCCTTCCAGGGTGAGGGTTCGATTTGTCCAAAATTGGGATTTTCAATTACCCAAGCGCTTGGGCACCACCCACAACTTCTAAAATTTCTTGGGTGATTGCTGCTTGTCTGGCTTTGTTGTAAGACAATGAAAGACTTTTCATTAGATCCGCTGCGTTGTCGCTAGCACTACTCATTGCTGTCATCCGTGCTGCTAGTTCGCTGGCTGCGGATTCTTGCAATGCTCGCAATAGTTGGTTGCTTAAGTATAGTGGCAGCAAGGAATCCAGAATCTGTACTGGATCTTGTTCAAAAATCATGTCGCGAGGGAAAGCACGCATTTCGGTAGTAACTTTCTCTCTCTCAACTTCAAATTCACCACCACGACTTGTTAAACGGAAGAATTCGTCGTCTGCTGCTAAACCTTTAGGATCTAAAGGAAGCAGAGTTTGTACTACCGGACGTGAACTAACCAAGGAGACGAATTTGGTGTAAACTAATTCGATTCTGTCTACTCCTTCCGATAAAAATAAGGAAAGTAATCCGTCAGCTATATCAGAAGCTTCGGAAGCTGTAGGGATTTGTTCTAAGCCGGTATATGAATTTTCAATCGGTTGTTCGCGACGTTGAAAATACTGGTTGGCTTTACGTCCTACTAGTACAAGTTTGTAGTCTAAACCTTCAGACTGTAATTCTTTGGCGCGATTTTCCGCACGCTTAATTACGTTGGTATTGTAGCCACCACACAAACCGCGATCGCCAGAAATTACCAGCAAACCTACCGTACCAACTTCGCGCTTTTTCATCAGCGGTAAGTCTACATCTTCAAAGGTAAGACGGCTTTGCAAACCAAATAAAACTTGCGCCAAACGATCGGCAAATGGACGAGTAGAAGTTACCTGCTCCTGAGCGCGACGTACTCTTGCAGCCGCAACCAGCCGCATGGCTTCTGTAATTTTCTTAGTATTTTTAACCGAACTGATCCGATCCCGTATCGCTTTTAAATTAGCCATATTCTTGATTTTAGATTTTAGATTTTGGATTTTAGATTTATATCCAATGTCAAATACTGTTGACAGAACATTCCTATTTCACATCGAAACTTGTATGAGATTTTGAACTTTAGATTCAATCCAAAATCCAAAATCCCAAATCCAAAATTGTTATGCAGTTGCCATGAAGGTCTTTTTGTATTCGGTAATCGCTTCTTTGAGTGCTTTTTCTTCGGTTTCACCAAGGGCTTTCGTCTCGGAAACTCCTTGCTTGAATTCAGTTTTGTTGTTCTTCAAGTATTCTTGGAATCCTTCAACAAAATCTGTAATTTTATTAACTGCGATATCACTTAAATATCCGTTAAGACCCGCATACAAGATTGCAACTTGCTCGTATACTGCACGAGGCTGGTTTTGTGGCTGCTTTAAGGTTTCGCGCAAGCGCACACCTTGCGCCAATTGGTCTTGGGTAGTTTTATCTAAGTCGGATGCAAACTGCGAGAATGCTTGCAATTCATCGAATTGTGCTAATTCCAACTTCAACTTACCGGCAACTTTCTTCATTGCCTTGGTTTGAGCGGCGGAACCCACGCGAGATACTGAAATACCGGGGTTAATTGCGGGACGAATACCGGCATTAAATAAGTCAGAAGATAAGAATATCTGACCGTCGGTAATCGAAATTACGTTGGTAGGAATGTAAGCGGATACGTCACCAGCTTGGGTTTCAATGATTGGTAACGCGGTCATGCTACCTGCTCCAAGGTCGTCGCTGAGTTTTGCAGCGCGTTCCAACAAGCGGGAGTGGAGGTAAAATACGTCTCCAGGATATGCTTCACGACCGGGTGGACGACGTAGTAACAAGGACATTTGACGGTAAGCTTGTGCTTGCTTGGTCAAATCGTCGTAAATAATTAAAGTTGCTTTGCCTTTGTACATAAAGTACTCAGCAAGTGCAGCACCAGAATAAGGAGCCAACCACTGTAGAGGTGCGGGTTCGGAAGCACTAGCTGCAACTACGATGGTGTAATCCATCGCGCCTGCATCTTGTAGAGTTTGTACTACGTTAGCAACGGTAGAAGCTTTTTGACCGATCGCAACGTAAACGCAAATTACGTCTTCTGACTTCTGGTTAATAATGGTGTCGATCGCGATCGCAGTTTTACCAGTTTGTCTGTCACCGATAATTAATTCTCGCTGTCCTCTTCCTACAGGAATCATCGCGTCAATAGCGGTAATTCCGGTTTGCATTGGTTCGTGTACGGAACGACGTTCAATAATACCCGGAGCCATCGACTCAATCAAACGACCTTCAGAAGTTTGAATATCACCTTTACCGTCGATCGCTTCACCCAAAGCATTGACAACTCTGCCAATCATGGCATCGCCAACGGGTACCTGAGCAATTTTACCAGTAGCTGTAACGGTACTACCTTCTTGAATTTGGCGACCGTCACCCATCAATACCGCACCAACGTTGTCTTCTTCTAAGTTAAGAGCAACACCAGCGGTACCATCTTCAAATTCTAACAACTCGCCAGCCATAGCTTTTTCCAAGCCATAGATACGAGCAATACCGTCACCTACTGACAACACGGTACCAACATTCTGCACTTTGACCTGTTGGTCGTATTGCTCGATTTGCTGTTGGATAATGTTACTAATTTCGTCTGGTCTAATGCTAATTGCCATTTTTTTTATCTTCTTTCTTACGATAGGGAATATTTGATAATTTTAAATTTTAGATTATTGATTTATTAATACCTAGCAGCTAGCTCCTAGAATCCGAAATAAAAACCAACAGCTAATTACCTTTAATCCAAAATCAAAAATCTAAAATCCAAAATCGTTTTAGTTGTTCAAGCTCAAAGATAAGCGGCGTAACTGACCCCGTAAACTGGAATCAATTACCTGAGAACCGACTTTAATAATTACGCCACCAATAATGTCGCTATTAATCTTACTGTCTAACTCGACTTCGCGAGCATCAGTCATCGACTTAACTTTTTCTTTGATTGTCTGCTTTTGTTCGTCGGTGAGAGGAACGGCAGAAATCACTTCCGCTAATACTGTTTGATTTAGTTCTCGCAACTTCGCCAAATATTCTTGACCTATATCATCCACCAAAGTGATTCGCCGTCTATCTACTAGCAGCATCAAGAAGTTACGAAAGATTGGGTTGGTGTCGTCGCTAAGAATCTTGCTAATAACACCCTTCTTATCTTCACCATCAATAAACGGATTAGCAAAAAAGTTTTGCAGTGGCTGGCTTTCTTTCAGTAAGTTCAACAAAGAACGTACATCAGAGTCAAACTTATCTGCAACGTTGTTTGACTGCGCTATAGACATTAGCGCTTCAGCGTAAGGACGGGATATTGCTGCGGTTGCTGCTGTGTTACTTGCCATGATTAACTTCCTAATTGCGCGATGCTACGGTCAACTAATGTATGCTGAGCATCGTCAGCAATTCCACCACGGAGTTGCGACTCTACTTTTTCCAAAGCCTGAGCGACTACGCGCTGTCGCAGCTGGTTTATAGCTTTGTCCCTTTCTGTATTCAAATCTGCTGCTGCTGTCTGCTTCATTCTTTCCACATCAACAGCGGCTTGTGCGAGGATTGATTCTTTAGCTTTACCAGCGTTTTCTTGTGCTGCTTGCTTGATTCTTTCAGCTTCTGCTTGAGCTTGAGCCAATTTCTTTTGTTGGTCAGCTAAAGCGGTTTGTGCATCCTGAGTACGTTTTTCAGCAGCTTTGATCGCGGCTTCAATCTTCTCGCGGCGTTCTTTTAATTTACTACCTAGAGCTTTCCGTCCAAAAACGAATAGCACTACGATAATAATTGCCAAGTTAATTAAGTTAGTATCAAAGATGTCGGTATTCAAACCAAAACCTTCGTGACTTGCTTCTTCTACTAACTCACTTCCGACGGCGCTGGCTTCCGCCATCAATATTAAAAAAGTCCCCATTTTATCTCATCCACTATTGCGCTGCTTTCAGCATAAAATATACGATGCCGTATCAATCAAGCATCTATAAAAAAACTAAATCTCTCTAGAACCTTTAGGACTAGTAGTAATTTACTTTTTTTATAATTCGTAATTAATCAATATTAGTCAATTTTTATTTTAAGCAGGGCGTTGGCTAAAATATCAAATTGCCCCTACCTTTGATTTCAAGGTATTATAGAACAATCCAAAATCTAAAATTGAATTCACCCTTTAGTTGCATATGGGGTAATAATTACGAATTACAAAGTAGTAATTACTGAATTCGAGCCAAGCAAATTTACAAACTTTCCTTTATGGAGCAAGTTACAGTTTGTTATCGCTGTGCTGCTAAATCCGCTCCTAAAAGCTTTTCTAATATTTGGCGAGAAAGACCATCAACTTCTTTTTCCAAAGAAGCATAAGCCTCTTGTTTTTGCTGCTCGATTTCTTGAGATGCTTTTTCTCTTTGTGCTTGTGCTTCTTGTTGGGCTGCTGCTACTTTTTCGGAAGCAGTACTCTGGGCTTCCTTTTGAGCATCAGCAATTACTTTTTGTGCTGCTCTTCTTGCACCTGCTAATTCTTCTTCATATTGCTGCGCTAATTTTTCTGCTTTCGTCAAGCCTTCTTTTGATTGCAATTGATTATTGCGGATAAACTCGTTCCGCTCATCAATTGCTTTACCCAAAGGCTTGTAAAAAATTGCGTTGAGAATTAATGCTAAAAGTAGAAACTGAATTGCCATTAAAGGTAGAGTCGCATCTATATCAAATAGACCACCTTCTTTGGCAACTTCTTCTACTGCGAATAAAGTTGTCCAGTGAATCATTATTGTTTGCTCCAATTATTAACCTTAGTTCTGAGCCTGAAAACCAAATATTTAAGTTATGAGTTATGAGTTACTAATTAATTCCTAACTCCTCACTCTTAACTCTTAACTTATGTACAGACGTAGCACTGCTACGTCTCTACAACTTTGCTCTCAGTACTCAGTACTTAAACTATGCGAAGGGGTTAGCAAACAATAGTACCAAGGATACAACTAGACCGTAGATGGTTAGTGCTTCCATAAATGCCAAACTTAATAGCAAGGTACCGCGAATTTTACCTTCTGCTTCTGGCTGACGAGCAATACCTTCTACAGCTTGTCCAGCAGCGTTACCTTGACCGATTCCAGGTCCGATAGCAGCCAAACCAACAGCTAGAGCAGCAGCTAAAACGGAAGCAGCAGAAACTAATGGATCCATGATAATTATTCCTTGGTTTACTTAAATAGAATTGGTTTTCAATTTGTTGTTAGTTGATAGTTGTTAGTTGTTAGTTGTTAGTTGTTAGTTTTTAGTTAATAACTAATTATCAAACAATTAACTTCTACTACCAATAACTAACCGCGATTATCGGGGTTTTAATGTTCCCCTTCAGCACCGTGGTGGTCTTCCAACGCTTCACCGATGTAAGCAGCCGCCAGGGTAGCAAAAATTAGTGCCTGAATAGCGCTGGTAAATAGTCCCAAAGCCATTACAGGTAGTGGCACAAATAAAGGTACTAGTAAGACTAATACTCCCACAACTAGTTCATCTGCCAAAATATTTCCGAACAAACGGAAGCTTAGGGAAAGAGGCTTTGTAAAATCTTCAATTATCTTGAAGGGCAACATGAACGATACCGGCTGAACGTAGTTGCCAAAGTACCCTAAACCCTTCTTGCTGAACCCAGCGTAAAAATACGCCAAAGATGTCAACAATGCTAAGGCAATAGTTGTATTGATGTCACTAGTAGGAGCAGTTAATTCGCCTTCAGGTAACTCTATCAACTTGAAAGGAACAAGTGCCCCAGCCCAATTTGACACAAAAATGAACAAAAACAAAGTGCCTACAAATGGCACCCAGGGGCGATATTCTTTCTCGCCAATCTGGTTTTTAGCCAAATCTCGAATGAATTCGAGGGCATACTCCATTAAATTCTGTATACCGCTCGGAATCCGCTTAATATTACTACTTGCTAAAAGGGAAACCAGCACCAGCACGGCAATCACAAACCAGGAGGTAAGAAACACCTGTCCGTGTAATTTTAAGTTACCGATTTGCCAGTACAAATGTTTTCCTACTTCTAATTCTGCAAGAGTCACAGAATTAAAAGAATTCAGAAAATCTATCATTTTGCTGACCATCACTACGTTTCGACCATATTAACTGGATAATAGCTTTTTAAACTTACCCAGCTTTATGCTAGTCAGGATTGAATGCCACACGAATTACGTAGATTATCAGCGTTGCTTTATAGGTTAAAAAGCCTAAAAATATAGGCAATATTTCCAATTGATTCCACTTTCCTGCTAGCAAAATCAACAACACTATTAAAGCTAACCGAGTTTTACTCAGTCCTTGCTTTTCTCTACCCAAGCGCTCAACATCTTTTGCCAACATCCTGAGATAAACTAAACCCGCACATCCTCCAATTAAATAATTTAGAGCAATGTTTAAGGAATAAAATATCCAAACAGAGATAAAAATAATCCCTGTTAAAGCAAGAGTAATACCTAACAACTCCCGATAGAGTTTATAGAAATCTTGCATGGAATCCGATTCTGCATTCTCAGAACCAGCTTGAGCATTTTCTATTGTCGAAGGCGCGGATTCAATCGTATTATCTGACAAGCTCACGGGACTTGAAACCAGTACAGAAGTTTGATGTTGACTGCAAATCCAGTCAGTTGAATCATATCACGGTTGGGTAACATTACTTTAGAAAAAAACAATTAACTTCTTGTTACCTAAAAGCATCATTCAACTAACTGTCTACCTTAATTTTTCGACACATTTACAAGCATAAACAACCTTGGTGAGGAAAAATCGTAGTAAAAAGTACAGGACTACACGGATGACAAACAGAGAATACTATGTGTCTCCGAAGCTATCCGATTCGACATTCTTGGAGAGAAGGCGATAGCCACAGAAAAACGCTTATCAAGGATTTTATCCCCGAATTCACAGAATTGTCATCAGCGATATTAGCATTTGGTCAATGTTTAACTGTTAACTGATAACAGTCTTGGATTGGGAATGGGTAATGGGTAATTGGGGATTGGGAGAGAGGGGGAAGAGGGGGAGAGGGGGAAGAGGGCGTATAAAAATTATTAATTCCTCACTCCTAACCCTTCTAACCTTTGACCTTTGACCTTTGAATTTTAACCTTTGACCTATAACCTTTAACCTTTAACGTGAAGTAAGCATTACTAACTGTTGTTTTTGAAGTTCTTTGACTTTTTCTAAGTCGAGTTTAATGTTATTCAAAATTTCTCTTACGGTTGAGTTTCCGTTGCAGGCTTTCATGAACTCAATTTCGTTTTCTGACAATCTAACTAGTTGATAGTCGTAATTAAATATACTTGATGCCGGAAATCCATCTATACAAGGATTTAATTCTGGAGTTGCTGCCAGGAGTGCATTATCGTCAGTCCAATCGGCTTTATCTAAAGGTGGACGACTCAGGAAAAATTCGTAGTGGCTAATATCTGGGTCTAATAATTCTATCAGTCGGTAACGTTCTCTTTCTCCCAAGTTTCCGGCTCTTTCGATTAATTCTGGTGCTTTTGCTAAAAGTCTTTCTAAATTCCAGTAGCTGGGATTGGAGAAACCAACGAAATCTAAACCGGAAGCGTCAATTAATTCAAATAAGGTTTCGATATTATAATCAATTTCTTGGGGATGAACGTACATATCGGCGAAATTTTCATCGCGCTGGTTTTCTAAAGCCCATCTTTCTTTCTCTCGTTTGACTATACGGTTATTTTCTGGAAGTGAATCAAATATTTTTCTACCGACACTGACACCATCGCGATAATCGCCGCGTTTGTCATTTTGAAGTAGTGCGATCGCATCCTGCATTAACCTAATTTCCCAGCGTCCCAATTCAGCATATACAAAGATGTGCATCAAACCACCGGGGGCTAATTTTTTGGCTAAGGCTTGAATACCGCGAATTGGCTCTGATGTATGATGCAAAACGCCGACGCAGTTAATTAAATCGAATTCACCGGGTATTTTTTCTACATCGAATAAACTCAGGTGATGAAATTCAGCACGATTTGCACCGGAGCGCTGACATCTTTCTTTGGCAACATTTAGCGCACCTTCACTTAAATCAATTCCCACTACCGAGGCTTGGGGATTCAGATGAACTAAATATTCCGTTCCTACACCCGTACCGCAACCCGCATCAAGAATACGAATATCTTGTTTTTGCGGTTTTCTTCCCGTGCAAAAATTGTAAGCAGCCAACCAATTCCAGCGCCAATTGTAACCCGGTGGTGGTTCGTCGAGTAAAGGTTCTGGAGGAAAGGGGTAGGTATTATAAAGGCTGGCTACTGCGTTGCTTACTTGTTGAGTATCTGACATGAGGATTTTGGATTTTAGATTTTTCGTTTTGGATTTTGGATTAGAGTTGTTTTTATATTTTGGTGTAGAGACGTAGCAGTGCTACGTCTCCATAAATTTAGGTTTGTATCAAGAATTTTGTGAAATACTATATGAATCTTTCCTACCATATTTTGTTGAGTTTTGGAAATTGATAGGTAATAAAATGTGGCAGCACTTTAGCGCTACTACGAGCCTTAATATTAATTTATCGCATCTATCTGTAGATATAGTTTTTATTAACTCTTAAATGGTTGTACGCTAGGAACTTCCGGATGATTTCTTAAGTCTTATTAAACGTGAAATAACCTTTTTATGTTAGTTTTCACATATCAATAAATTGATTATTTTTTATGTTTAAATCAAAATCAGCTTCTCGCTACTTATTAGCAATGATCGGATTTGCTTTACCAATATCTATTGCTTTAACTTTAACTTCAGTGCAACCCGCTCATGCTTGTAAACCAGCACCTGGCGCTCAAGCATCAACTTTGGCTCAAAGAGTAAATAAAACTCCGATTGTATTTCAAGGAGTTGTAACAAGAGTTAAAGAAGATACCCTTACAATTCAAGTTAAACGATACTTGAAAGGTGTGGGGCCGAAACTTGTCAATCTGAAAGGATTTAATCAAACTTCTTGCGATAATATTATTCAAAAACCGGGGGGAAATTTTATATTTTTTGCAGAGAATGAAGGAAAGCAGCCGTGGAATGCAGTTTATGATGGTGCATTTGGTTCGGTACGCCCTTGGGATGCTAAAACTAGGGAAGAGTTGAGGGAATTAGGATTAATTGGTAAGAAAACAACAAATAATTCTAAATGCGCTTTTGATAGCCGAAAAACTGTAGAAACGGTAGAAAATCAAGTTGGTAGAATTCAGCGTATCCACGATAAACTTTATATTATTGTAACTGAAGATAATCGCGGCAGATTTGCACCTTGTAATTTCCCTAATAAGTTCAAAAAAGATGGATTGAGGATTGTCTTTAGTGGAGAAATTAAAGAAAGTTATCCTAACGAACGTTGGGCAGCTACGCTCTTTAAATTGACTGATTATAAGCTTTTAAATACCCAGGATAAATCAACAAAAGCTAGTGAATTTAATTCTGTTGATCGCAAAGAATAAAATTGATGATAAATTACGATTTATCGGGGAAAGTCGCTTTAGTAACTGGTGTTAGTCGAAATATCGGGATTGGTGCGGCTATTTCCCGTTATTTAGCCGCATCAGGTGCCAATGTCTTTACAACTTATTATCGACATTTTGACGAACTTATGCCTTGGGGTAGTAACTCAAGTGAAGCAGAAGAAATAATTGAATCGCTGAAGTTAGAAGGAGTTAATGCATCAGGAATTGAAGCTAATTTAGCTGAAGCTGAAACTCCTAAAAAACTGTTTGATGAAATTGAGAAAACTTTGGGAAATGTAGATATTTTAATTAATAACGCTGCTCATGATGAACAAGCGGATATTTATGCTTTATCACCTGAATTGCTTGATACTCATTATGCCGTAAACGTTCGCGGTACAACGTTATTATGTGCTGAGTTTGCCAAACGACATGATGGAAGAAAAGGAGGAAGAATTATTAACCTTACTTCCGGACAAACTTTAGCACCGATGCCAGAAAGTTTACCTTATGCAATTACAAAAGGTGCAATAGAAGCGCTTACGATAAGTTTAAGTGCAAGTCTTGCTAGTAAAAATATTACCGTTAATGCTGTAGATCCAGGTGCTACAGATACGGGTTGGATGAGCGATGAATTCCGCTCAAAACTTGAGAATAAAGCACCTTTTGGAAGAGTAGGGATACCAGAAGATGCTGCAAAGACAGTGTTATTTCTTGCTTCCGATCAATCACAATGGATTACCGGACAAATTATTCGTTCTAGGGGAGGAATGTAAATCAATTAACAATTATCAAATAATTTCTAAAGTTAAAACTAAAAAATAAATGCCATCTTGCTTTCGTTGAAATTTATGAACTTGCTTAAAACCAGCTTTTTCATATAGTCTTATTGCTTGCTGATTAAATTCAGCTACGGTAACGCGAAACAAAGTTGTTGAAAAATGACTTTGAGCGAAATCATATACAGCATTGATTACCCGAAAAGTAATTCCCCGTCTGGTTAAATTTGGACGCATACCAAATCCAACATCTAACGCTTCAATATTGTAATTACCACCTTTGACTCTTGCATCTGTACCAAAGCAACAGTAAGCAATAAGTTCATTACAATTATTGAACATACTGTAGTAGGCGTTTTCAGGATTTAAAAAATCTTGTACGGTTTCTTCAATTTCTGAAAGATTCGGATTATAAAAGTCTAATGATTCATCATAACGCCAACTTAAAATGATTCGGGCGCTTTCCTCGTTCATTGGTGAGAAAATATAAGACATATATTTCGTGACTGGAAGTATAATGCCGCCAACAACACTATAACCTTCATTATTGCATCAGCTAATTTTGGATGAAATTTACTGATTAGAAACATAATTTTTCCGCTAGTTCAAATAAGTAGGATTTTCCATCAACAGTGTTATTCAAGTTTCATCTCCAGAACTTTTTCAAAAGCTGGCATATCCAAGAATGCAGTCACTGAAGTGACTTCTTCACTCTCGAAAGTGAAAAACCAGGCATAGCTGTTCTTATACTGTTTCCCATTAATTAAAGTCGTCTCAGCATCAAAATGAATAATAACAACGTCACCGTCTTGATAAACCTTCCACTGGGTTGGCTTTAAGGGCGCGGCTATGCGCTTGGTAAACGGTTTAATCAGCTTTTCTTCAAAAGGTTTACGTGTGTAAGTACCTGCGTATTTATTAAAGCCACTAATCGTCCAGCGCATATCTTCTGACAAAAGCTCGAAAGGGGAGCCAGTGCCCTTTTGCCATTGCTGAAAACTCTCCTCGACAATGACCTTTTTACTTTGCGCTGTTGTTCCATTTTCAACAGAAGTTTGCCCCACAACGCTACAACTGACCGTGAAAATAAGCGCTATAGCAGCTAGAAAATGAAATGGTTTAATCATGATGATGTCCTTTTTTGTTTGTCGAAGTTATTCAGAGATATCTATCTGTTGAACAGCTAAGCTCTTAGTTTTGCTTTACTGCAATAAAGGTCTGCACTAATGCTCTTCAGAATGCGCTAGTCGTAGGTCGGACAATGATTTCATTTACATCAACATCATTGGGTTGGGATACCGCGTATAGGATAGCTCTAGCAATCGCATCCGGTGCGAGGGAAATTTTGCGAAATTCCTGTAAAGCTTCTTTTGCAGAGGCTTCCGTGATATCTGAACCCAGTTCCGTCTCCACAACACCCGGAGAAATGGTGGTAACGCGAATATTCGGCGATTCTTGGCGTAGTCCTTCTGAAATTGCCCAAACGGCATATTTTGTAGCGCAATAAACGGCACCCGTCGGAACTACAAGATGTGCGCCGATTGATGCTGTATTAATAAATTGACCGTCACCCTGTGCCTCCATAATCGGCAGACCAGCGGCAATTCCGTTCAATACACCATGAATATTTACGTCAATCATCTTGTCCCACTCTTCAACCTTCAAGGCATTCATTGGCGAGAGTGGCATTACGCCTGCATTGTTAAAAATTACATCGACACGACCAAACTTGTCTTTAGCAAAGTGAATGAATGCTTTCATATCTTCGCGGTCGGTGACATTCAAAGCTTTGTATTCTGCTGTACCACCTTGGACACGAATAGCTTCGACAATATTTTCTAGTTTTTGGGTTCGTCGTGCCCCTAAAACAACTTTCGCGCCGTTCTGAGCCAGTAACTTGGCACTGGCTTCGCCGATACCACTACTGGCTCCTGTAATCGCAATGACTTTATTTTTTGCATTTGACATGATGACCCTCCTTTGCTATTTCTCGCAATCAAACAGATATTTTTCTCTTATTTTCGGCTTGGTCTGTTAAGCAAAGCGATTTACGTGGTATTTTGCGACCATTGCCTTATCCTTTCATCGTGTTTTTAGATGAGTTCATCATAGCGGTGACACGGAGGTTTATTAATACACAAACCTCGCAGATAATTGCCTAATTCTCTCAGATGGGGTTTTACCAAAATATTCTTTGTGATTAGTATAGAAATGTGGCTATGGGATGGGAATACTGCATAATGGCTGAAAGACTGAGATTCAGTGGAGTTATGAATTTGTGTCAGGATCTAGCAGCATTATTAACTCAGCATACCGATGGTAAGGGAAACGGTGTTCACAAAACCGCTATCCCTCAGCTGGAATTTATGCGGGAATTGGAAGCCTCAAAGGGGATGTGCGGTGTCACTGAACCCACTCTTGCTATCATGGTGCAGGGCAAAAAAGAAGTGTTGCTAGGAGAGGAGACTTATCAGTACAGCACAGCTCAATATCTAGTAGTCTCGGTGGATTTGCCCCTCAGAGCTTTTGTTGTGGAAGCAACACCAGATAAACCTTACTTAGGCTTCAAGTTAAAGCTAGACCCCATCCAACTTTGCGATATTATTAACCAAATCCGACTTAGTACGGGTAAGAAAGAAGACTCGATGAGAGGCTTGTTCGTGAGCGATGCTGATATCCCACTGATTGATTGCGCTATCCGCTTGACAAGGCTTCTGGATACACCACAAGATATTCCATTTCTGGCACCGCTGCTGATTCGCGAAATGTATTATCGCCTTTTAGTAAGTGAACAAAGTGAAGCGGTTCGCCAAATTACTACATCTGGTAGCAATATGCAGCGTGTTACTACGATGATTTTACGTATCAATAATGACTTTACAAAATCATTCCGAGTTGAGGAATTAGCTGAACAAGCCAATATGTCTCCGGCATCCTTTCATCGTCATTTTAAGAAAGTCACGTCTATGAGTCCATTACAATATCAAAAACAATTGCGACTATTGGAAGCACGTCGGTTGATGCTTGCCGAAAATGCCGATGCAGCTAATGCAGCCTATCAAGTAGGTTATGAAAGCCCCTCTCAGTTCAGTCGCGAATATTCTCGTATGTTTGGCGCACCACCAATAAAAGATATTGAACGTTTACGGCTGGCTTGAATTTGGCACGAACAATAAAATGTCGTTGTAAACTCTGGTACGCAGCCAAATCATATTAAGTCATATAGCTCAGGTTAATTAGAACCATAATATTACCACCGCGAATTGGAACCATTATTATTAATGCCCAATGCCCTATTCCCTCCTTTCTTTTAATTTCAAAACAATTTCTTCATGCTTGGCTTGAGTAATTGGATAAAAATAAGCTATAACCAAATCAATAATTAAAATTAAAGTTGGCAGGGGACAAATTATTAAACGAATTGCCCATAATGCGGAATCTGGCTGTACGGGAGTTTAGTGGCAACTGTAGGAATTAATCCCGACCAATCTAATGTTTTACCAACTAAAAATAAGGCTGCTGCAATACCAAATTTTTGCAATTGTACTACAAATCCGTAAAAAATTCCTTCTCTACGTTGCCCGGTATTTAGTTCATCTAAATCTACTACATCCGGTAACATTGCCCAAGGTGCAATATAAGCAACAGAAATACCAATTCCTGCCATTACTGCCAAAATATACATTAATACAGTTTGTCCCGGTTGAAGAAAGAAAAATCCGGCTTGAGCGATAATTGTTCCAGGAATACCCATACAGTAAATAGCTTTTTTACCAAATTTTTGTCCCATAAAACTCCAGAAAGGCATGAGAATTAATGCTGTTCCCTGCACTGCTAAAGCCATTTGGGTGAAGTGAATTTTGGGTAATTGCATCCAATCTACGACCTAATAAGGTAATATCGCTGCCGTTACTTGGGTTCCCAACCAAGAACAAAGATAAATCCCAATTACGTAAAGAAATGGTTTGTTGCTCAGAGCTATTTTAATTTGTTTTAAAATCGGTTCTGAAGGTGCTTGCTGAATTTTTTCGCGTTCATTTTGGATTATTTTATAGTACTTGTAAGTTCCCCAAACACATAAATAAACCGCTAAAAGTCAGATGAAACCGCTGATTGCTCCTAAATATAAATAGCTTTGAGGAGCTTCAACAATATCTAAAATAACTTGAGCTAATATTAGAGCGAATATACTTCCACCAATTGCAAAAGCAACTTAAGGAATAGATAACAGGGAATAGGGAACAGGCAACGGGAAATGGGGATGAAATTAAAAATAATTTTGCTTCATTTTAATTCACTAAGTTTTATGTGCCAACTTCAAATGGGTAACTCAATTACAAACTCTGTCCCCTCTCCCGGAGTAGAAATGCAGCTTAATTTACCTCCATGTTTTTCTACCACAATAGAATAGCTAGTTGATAATCCCAAACCCGTACCGTTTCCAACTGGTTTTGTGGTAAAAAATGGATCGAATATTTTATTTAAAATCGATTTACTTATACCAACGCCATTATCGGCAATTCTAATAAGAATATTCTGATTATCTTTAGGTGAGGTACTAATAGTTATCTTTGGATTGTCAAAGTTTAAGTCATTTTCCTGTTTCTGACGTAACGCATCAATGGCATTGTCGATGATATTGATCAAGACTTGATTTATTTGGGCAGCATAGCAATTAATATCGGGAAGTTGATTGTATTCTTTAATCACTTCAATTTCTGGATATTTATTATTAGAGCTAATTTTAAGCTGCTTTATTAAAAGAGTGCTATTAATCCCGGAATGAATGTCTACAAGTTTCATTTCGGCTTCATCCAGGCGAGAGAAGTTTCGCAATGACAGAACAATGTCACGGATGCGTTGTGCGCCTGTTTTCATTGAAGCAAGTAGTTTTGGTAAGTCGTCAATTATAAAATCTAGCTCGATATCGGCAATTTTTTCTTCAATTTCAGGTGGAGTTTGAGAAAGAGAATTTTGATATAAATTAATCAAGTCAATTAATGATTCTACGTATTCGTTTGCTGGGGTGAGATTACCGTAAATAAAACTAATGGGATTGTTTATTTCATGGGCGATACCAGCCACAAGTTGTCCTAAACCGGACATTTTTTCGGCTTGAATCAATTGGGCTTGGGTGTTTTGTAATTCTTTAAAGGCTGATTCTAGCTGAGTTGCTTTTTGGGTTACTTCTTGGGTGCGTTGTTCGACTTTTTGCTCCAAAGTATGGGAATGCTCTTCTAATTTGCGATACAATTGAGCATTTTCCAAAGAAATTGCAGCTTGGGTTGTGAGCAAATTCAGGATGTTTACACGATTTTGTGTAAACGCACCAATCGTTAAGTTATTTTCTAAATACAGCAAGCCAATTAATTTTCCTTGATTTAAAATCGGCATACACAGCAGGCTTTTTGGTTTTTGCTGCATTACATAGGAGTCGGCGATGAAATCGTTTTCTGCTGTGGCATCATCTAATACAACTATTTTGAAGCTACGTTTAACATAGTTAACTATTGTGGTGGGGATGTCTTTGCTGTCTTGATATGGTAAATTTAACAGCGTTACATTTTCATTTAGATTAGCTACTGCTTTGAGCATTAGGTTATTTTCTTTAAGCAACACCAAAGCTGCTTTTTTCGCCCCTGCGTTTTCCATCGCTACTTGCATTAACTTTGAAATTAATTGTTCTAGTTGAATTTCATTTGATAACGCTTGTGAGGCTTTAAAAATGCTGGCTAAATCGAGAGATTCGGTTTGAGTGGTGTTAGAACGAGTTGTTTGGATATTTCGATTGAGAGAAGATTTATCAAAGCTTTGAAACTGGGTTTCACTAAATCCAAGGTGATTGTCCTGGTTTTTTAATATTGGTGCGAGTAATTGGGGATAGCGTTTTTCTAAGTCGTCGGTTTTAGCTTCGGCTCCCCAACGGGCGTAACAATAGTATGCTTGAAGCATATACACGGCTGCAAATTTTTCTTTACACCATTCAACAAAGAATTTAGCTGCAAGTTCGTTAGCTAAGGCTTCTTCTTGAATGTACTCATTGGCTTTTGCTCCAGATATAGCCTTTTCGTATAGCTCAATCGCTTCTGCTTTTTGCCCTAAAACTCGTGCTTTTTCTGCTTCTACCAAATCAACCTTATGTTGGTGATTCATGGGAGCATAATCCGCCCATTGTTGTTGTAACCGCATTTGATTTTCTTCCACTCTTTGCAATATCTCTGGTGTCTTGGGAGATTGCGTCAAAGTGGCTAGAGCAGTCAAAGAATCATAGAAATAAAACGCGGGTTCGCAAACAGTTCCAGCAGCACCCATTAAATAATTTCTGAGTTCATCTGCATGGTTTTGAGCAGATTCAATCTCTCCTTGGAGGTAACAAAGCATCAACTTGCACAAATAGAAGAAAGACAACCCATACAAGTCATGGGCAGCTTTGAGCAGTGATAGAAATTCAGACTCTGGGAGGGCTAGAGCTTCCCCAGACAACAAACTAAAATCCTCCCCATCTCCTATCAAATTTAAAATTGATTGCCAATAAATTTGACAGTAATTTGCTACTGTCAATTGATTCAATTCCACCAAGCCACTACAATAATCACTTACCTTGCGCTTGAGGGTGATAAGGGGTTGACCACACCAAAAAGAATTGAAACAAAAAATCTGTGCACTATATCCTGCCATCTCGTGATTTCCCACTTCTAAGGCATTTGTATAGCTTTCTTCTAAAAGCGGTAGCATTTTTTTTGTGTGAGATTTGCGGTGTAAGGTAAATAACGCGGCGGCGTTGATTACCTCTGGCTTGAAAGCTTTAGCATTTAGTTGGGAGACGATCTGGAGCGCTAACTGACCAAACTGTACTCCTGTATTCACATCCAGTGTCATATTACAAGCGATGCTACCATAACAGGCATAAGCAAAGGCTGAAGCGGATGTGTTCCCATATTGAATGGACAGCTTGACTGATAAGGAAATCAGCAATGGAAACAGTGGAGAATCGCAAACGTAAGCCACTGGTATGATGCTATTGGCAATCTGAATAATGGCGATTTTTTCTGCATTCGTCATCTGAGGCAGTTGAACTAAGTCTTCAATTTTTCTGTCTCCAATCAGTTTGCTAATCTCAGCAATTGCTTGTTGAATATCCTTCTGTGACGGTGTTTTTGGAAAGGTGACACCCAATTGTTGTAAAAGTTGTTGGGCAATGGTAATGGCTGAAGTTAGTTGATTTTGGCAGACATTAGATTGAATTCTAATTCGATACACATTTACCTGTTCTAGCAAAGAATGTGCTTGTTTGATGACAATATCAATTAATTGTTCCATTTCCTCAAAGTCACCATTAAGCATTGCCAATTCAGCTGCTAGTTCATACAAAGCAAGGTTTATTTCATATTGCCTTTCCCAAGCATTTTCTCCCAACAAAGATAATCCGATTTTGGCATAGGAGTGCCCTGCTTGATATGCATTAGCACTTTTAGCTTTGCTACAAGCAATGAGATTGAGTTGGGCTAATTGATCCCGTTCTTTTTGTTCGGTAATTAAAGCAGTTCCATAGTTTAATTGATTGACTAGTTCAAAAATGCTGTCTTCTCTTGCTGAGGGAGAAATCTGTTGCAACAACAGTTGTCCAATGTAGTAATGAGTTGTTTGTTTTTGGTTGTCGGGAATCAATGAATAAGCCGCTTGTTGAACCCTGTCATGTAAAAATTTATAGTTTACGATTTGCTCGCTCAGCAATGTATCTTGTGTTTCCCGATCAAGATAAAACTTGTAAACTTCACTACTCGGTAAAATCAAACCGAATTGTAAAGCTTTCCACAAAGACTGGGCAGTTTCAGTTTCCGACTTTTGACAAACTATTGCCAATGTTGTCAAATCAAATTGATTACCAATACAAGCCCCTAGTTTCAACACATCCTGTGTTTCTTCCGGCAATTTTTGCAACTGCAACGCCATAAAATCAACAATATTATCAGTAAGTGCTAATGCCTTTGCCCTTACCTTGGCAATATCGCATTCCCATACTCCTTCGCCCTTAGTAAGGGAAGATTGAGTTATATCAAATTTTATCAACCCATCTTCATACAGTGCTTTCAAAAATTGCGTACTAAAAAATGGATTACCCTTAGTTTTTTGATAAACCAATTGCGTCAGTGGTTGTGCTATGAGGGGTGAAGAATTAAGAGTATCGGCAATCAGTTGATTTAAGCTTTTTGTACTCAGTGATGCTAATGTAATTGTGTTAATTATAGTTTCAGAAGAGGCAATTTCTTCCAAAGTTAACATCAAAGGATGAGCCACAGAAACTTCGTTATCCCGGTAAGCACCAATTAATAATAAATATCTGCTTTGTGACTCGCTCATCAAAAATTGCATCAATTTCAAAGATGCCGAATCAGCCCACTGCAAGTCATCTAAAAATATTACTAAAGGATGGTCTTTGGTAGTAAATACTTGAATAAATTTTTGAAATAATAAATTAAATCTATTTTGGTTCGCAATACCCCATAATTCTGGTACGGGAGGCTGTTGGCCAATAATTTGTTCGAGTTCGGGGACAACTTCAACAATAACCTGTGCGCTATCACCTAAAGCTTGTAAAATTTTATGTTTAAAACTTGACAATTGAATATCACTTTCACTCAACAATTGTCCCATTAAATCCCGAAATGCTTGCACAAAAGCATAATAGGGACTATTACGGTTAAACTGGTCAAATTTTCCTTTAATAAAATAACCGCGTTGCTTAACAATCGGTTTATGAATTTCGTTAACTACAGCAGTTTTACCGATACCAGAAAAACCTGCTACCAGTATTAATTCCGCTTTCGGAATGTTTTCCTCGTTACTAGGCTTTGAACGAGAATCAGTGCCAGCAACCCGCTCAAATGCTGCTAATAGTGTTTGAACTTCTGCTTCTCGCCCATAGAGTTTGTCGGGAATAATAAATCTGTCACAAATATCTCGTTTAGCAATTTCAAAATATTCTATTTTACCTGTATCCTGAAGCTGTTTTAAACAAATTTCTAAATCAGACTTTAATCCCAACGCACTTTGATATCTATCTTCAGCATTCTTCGCCATTAATTTCATTACAATATCGGAAATCACCTGGCTATATGCACTATTAATAGAAGGAGGCGTTTTCGCAATATGACAATGCACCAACTCCATCGGGTCGTCAGAGATAAATGGTAATTGTCCGGTGAGCAATTCATAAAATGTTACTCCTAAAGAATAGAAATCGCTGCGGTAGTCAATTCCTCGGTTCATTCTTCCAGTTTGTTCGGGTGAAAGATAAGCGAGGGTTCCTTGTAAAGCATTAATATTTTTGATTTCTTGGGTTTCTTTCGGAAGTAATGAAGCGATACCAAAGTCAATAAGTTTAACTTGTTTTGTTTCTGGATTAATGAGGATATTTTCGGGTTTTATATCTTTGTGTATGACGCGGTTGTGGTAGAGATGATGAAGAATATTGGTAATTGGCAACGCAATTGATAATATATCTAGTAGAGATGCGATATGTCCTCTCTTCATATACTCACGCAGTGAAATCCCCCCAAAATCTTCCATTATCAAAGCATAGCTATTATGGTAAGATTCAAGAGCATAAGGACGAATAATTCCGGGAATATCTAATTTTTTAGCAATGGTGTACTGATTGCGAAATTGCAAAAGTTCGCTGAAACTGGGATAATCTTGCCGCAACAGTTTAACCACCACCGGACGCGGTTTTTTCCCGGATATCTCTTGAAAAGCCCGATATACCACTATCCTAGAACTACGGTAAAGTTGCTCCACGATACGGTAGCCAGGAAGAGTAATAGTTAAATTTGCTTCTGACATATTGATTAACCTTAGTTTTGAAGTTCACCTCTATTAATCAATATGCCCATTTGTTAGGAGTAAATAACAATTTCAATCATAATAAATATGGTTCTTCAACACTTAGTATGCTAAAAATACATTAAAAAAAGTGAACATAAAGATTAAATAGCGCAAATTGACTCGTTGGAGCGGCGAATTGAACTATCGCTGCGCTTGATTCAATTGCGTTGAGACGGGCTTACAATTAACTCATAAAAACCCTAAATACTCATAGCCCGCCTCAACGCCGCTACGCTATATGCCGCTTCGCTAACGAATCATAGTTCAATTCTTAAATATAAATAAGTATATCAAATAATTACTAAAAATTTAAAAGTAACTAGCTTTGTGTTACTAGTTAGAAAATAAAGTTATAAAATCGGGTATATCTTACTATAATGACTTCAAAAAAAGATATTAAAATATTAACACAACTACTGGATTTGTCAGGAATAAAAGTTATCTCACATCATCAATACAAAGGTGTTGGAATAATATTACAAATCGAATCAATTAATAATGAAAGTATCTGTCCCCGTTGTGGAAAAAAGAGTCATCATTTACATCAAAATCATAAATCTATAATTAAAGATTTACCTCTAGGAGAGCAACAAGTATTTCTAGAAATAAATAAACGACAGTTTAAATGTCAAAAATGCCAAAAACCTTTTACGCCTATACTTACATTTTGTAGAAACAAGAAGAAAATATACTAAAAGGCTTGGCAATAAAATAAGAAAAGAAGTATTAGATTCAGATATTCATAGTGTTGCAGAAAAGGGTATTGTGACTACTAGAGAAATAGAAAGAATGCTCAAAGATGCTTCAAATAATGCAACAATTAGAAAGCCTTCATATCTAAAAACACTTGGTATTAACGAAATAGCTTTAGTTAAAGGTAAAGGGAACTACTGTGCTGTATTGGTAGATTTAGACAAGTCTGAATTACTTGCAATTTTACAAGGAAGAACACAATAAATAATCATAAAAGTACTTAATTCATGGGGAAAAGAAATTTTAGATAAAGTAGAGGAAGTAAGTATAGACTTATGGCGAGGTTATAAAAATCTAGTTCATGAACTAATGCCAAATGCACAAGTTGTTGCAGATAGATTTCATGTAATGACACAAATAAATCAAGAATTAGATAAGACTATAAAATTAGAAAAACGAAAATTAGAAGATTTAATCAAAAAATCTAAATCAAAATCCGATAAAGATGAATATGAAAAAATTTTTAATGGATTGAAAAAAACTAAATATGCTTTACTAAAGAATGAATTAGATTTAAATGAAGAACAGAAGACAAAACTTTCTGAAGTTAAACAAGTATCTCCAAACCTAAAAATAATGCATGAACTAAAAGAGAACATAAGAATTATTTTTAACGATACGTATGATTGGTTAGCAGGACTACACAGGCAAAGTCCACCTTTGTGGACTAACTAATAAATTTTAACCCGCGCAGGCGGGTTTTGCTTGTGTAGCCGCGACTTATAGTCGCCAGATAAAGAACGTTAGCAACATCCTTTAAATTTCCAAAGCCAAATTACCAATGCCCTACTCCCTGCTTTCTTTTAGTTTCAAAACAATTTCTTCATGCTTGGCTTGAGTAATTGGATAGAAATAAGCGATAACTAAACCAATAATTAAAATTAAGGTTGGCAGAGGACCAATTATTAAACGAATTGCCCACAATGCGGAATCTGGCTGTACGGGAGGTGCTTGAGATGCAACTGTAGGAATTAATCCCGACCAATCTAATGTTTTACCAACTAAAAATAAGGCTGCTGCAATACCAAATTTTTGTAGTTGTACTACGAATCCGTAAAAAATTCCTTCTCTACGTTGTCCGGTATTTAGTTCATCTAAATCTACTACATCCGGTAACATTGCCCAAGGTGCAATATAAGCAACAGAAATACCAATTCCTGCCATAACTGCCAAAATATACATTAATATAGTTTGCCCTGGTTGAAGAAAGAAAAATCCGGCTTGAGCGATAATTGTTCCAGGAATACCCATACAATAAATAGCTTTTTTACCAAATTTTTGTCCCATAAAACTCCAGAAAGGCATGAGAATTAATGCTGTTCCTTGCACTGCTAAAGCCATTTGCGTGAAGTGAATTTTGGGTAATTTCATCCAATCTACGACGTAATAAGGTAATATCGCTGCCGTGACTTGGGTTCCCAACCAAGAACAAAGATAAATCCCAATTACGTAAAGAAATGGTTTGTTGCTCAGAGCTATTTTAATTTGTTTTAAAATCGGTTCTGAAGGTGCTTGCTGAATTTTTTCGCGTTCATTTTGGATTATTTTATAGCGTTTGTAAGTTCCCCAGACACATAGATAAACCGCTAAAAGTGAGATGAAACCGCTGATTGCTCCTAAATATAAATAGCTTTGAGGAGCTTCAACAATATCTAAAATAACTTGAGCTAATATTAGAGCGAATATACTGCCACCAATTGCAAAAGAAGATTTAAAGCTAGTTAAATTAGTGCGCTCGTTGTAACTTTGAGTTAGCTCGGCTCCTAACGTAGAATAAGGAACCCATACTGCACTAACAGCAGCGTAATAAATAATAAAAAGAATAGTGTAATAAGCGAAGAGTTGCCATTGGTTTGCAGTCGGTGGAATAAACCAAAGCAAGAAAAAAGATATAGCTAGAGGAATCGCACCAATAAGCATCCAAGGATAACGTCTACCCAAAGGAGAACGAGTTTTATCGCTCAACCAGCCAATTAAAGGATCATTAAATGCATCCCAAGCTTTACCAACTAAGATGATGCTACCAGCTAAACTCGCATTCAATCCGGCAACATTAGTAAAGAAAAATAGTACAAAAAATACCAATATATTATTCGGAATTGCTCCTCCTAACTCTCCAGCACCATAAGCTAATTTAGTTGTGAAGTTTAATTGTTCTCTCTGAGAAGTAACAGTTCTTTGTGGAGAAGAATTATTCATTATGGGAAATTGTTATAAATATTACTTTTCCCCGCATCATATATTAGATTTTGTTTTGAGTAAAGTTAACTTAAGGAATAGGGAACGGGGATTTAATCAAAAATAATTTTGCTTCGTTTTAATCCACCAGGGGTTGCAAACCCCTGGCTAATAGCAAAAGTCCTATGAATAGGACTAAAAATATATAATAAAATCAAAAAAATTTAAAATTTGAGATATTTCAGCTTTTTTGTAAAAAATATTTAGACGTTTACCCAGTCATATTTATATGACTTTTGCTATTAGACTGGGATTTGCAATCCCAGTCGTGTTGATAATAGTGCTAATCTAGCTCTGTTCCCTTTTTTTAAATCGCTCTCGAACCTTTGATTACAGTTTCTCCCACAGGTAAATCTAAACCATCTTTTGGTTCGATGGAAATAAAAACTTCGGTGGTACTTCCCCACTTTTGCAAAGGAATTTTCAGCAAGACTTTACCTTGAGAATCCGGATTGAATTTCGCGCATTTAATTTTTTTGCCATCAACAAAAGCCCACAAGCGATAGACTTTATCTTCTGGTAAATCGGGTAGATTTTTTAAAGTTAATATTGCGGCTTCTGAATTCGGTGCAATTACCAAACTACCGGAAGAGGAAATATCGGGAGTAATACTTTTTAGTGCTAATAAACGATTATTTGGTTGTTTTAGTACGGATAAAGCTTCTTGATAGCGAGATAATTCTTGCTGTGTTTTGGATAATTCGGCTTGTAAACGGTAGTTTGATAAATCAGTTTCTGCTGTTGCAAGTTTTTGATGCAGTCGATAGTTGAAAAATCCCAAACTCGCAATTAATCCTAATGCTGTTACTCCGGCTATTTTTAACCAGGGTTTGGGGGAGACGGGGAGAGGGGGAGATGGGGAGAGGGGGGGAGATTCGGTTTGTTTTAAGTCGGTTGCTGCTGCTTGGAGAATTTGCGATCGCAATCTTTCTGATGGTTTGGTTTCGGGTAATGATAGGGGAAACAGCGCTAAGGTTGCTTGTAAGCTTTCGACTTCAGAGGCTAATTCTGGATAAGTTTCTAAATATTGTTTAACTAAAGCTGCTTCTTCTGGGGTTAAATCGCTCAAAACATAACCTGTTATCAAAGCTTCCCAGTTTGATGGTAATTCTGAGGGTTGCATAATTAATCTACTAAATCCTTACCTTACCTCCGGCTTCCCTCTTCTTACTAAGGAGAGGGGCTGAGGGTGAGGTTCTATATCTAATTTGACCCACTTTTTTATTTGATGATTGATTCAATTGTTATACAAATTAGATGCCAAATTTGATTTATTAAAAACGGTTTTTTAAAATTAAATAGTTAATTATTAATCTGCTGCGTAGTCGTATCTAATGCCGCAACATAATCGCCTTTATTGGGATTTTTTTGAAATAACTTCACAACTTCACCCGTTCCCGGATTCATCACAGCAACGGTAGCGGTTTTCGCTTTATATTTTGCAAATACATCTTCCAAACCTAACTCTTAGCTTTAGCTTCAGATGCTTCAGTTGTACTTTTATCCGTAACATTAAAAACCACAAAATTAGCTTTAGAGCCGTACTCTTTCTTCAAAGTTTCCAAAGTCGGCTTGATTTTCTTACATCCAGAACACCAATCTGCATAAATATCTACAACCACCGGCTTACCCTGTAACTGTTGCGCTAATGGTTGAGTTGCCGATGATGCAGTTGCAACTTCCTCTGTTTTGACTTCGTTAACGCCCTTCGTATTGTTATCGCTACCTGGACTGCTACAAGCTGCTAAGGTAGTAACAATACCCGCAGTAGCAGCCAAAGTTAAGACTTTAATCGTTTTAGTTTTAGTAAAGAAATTCTTCATTTTGATATCCATCCGAATCGAGCTTTATCTATATACAGAGCAAAAGCCTAAATGGATTTAATATTGATGGAAATAATTAGCGGGCGGGCAGGATGCCGACCCCACAAGAGTTGTAGAATTATTAATTAGTAAATTTCTGACATTATCATGTCACTTTTAAGCGTCACAATAAAAATATTCATTTCAACCTTTGACCTTTAACCTCTAACCCTTGACCTGAAAATGTCATATTTATCAAAGAGAATTTTATCCGGTATAGCGATCGCCTTTATCGTTGCTGGATGTTCCTCAGCCCAAAATCCCTTAAATGCTTCATCAGCAATAGGTTCCGAATCAAACTATGGAATCCCACCTTCGGGTGATGTTCCGAAAAGTAATAATTTCAAGACAACAACAATATTAGAAGGCTTAGAACATCCGTGGAGTATGGCATGGCTACCAAACGGAGAAATGTTAATTACCGAACGCCCCGGTAGATTGCGAATCATCCGTAATGGGCAACTCGAAAAAACTCCTATAACTGGACTTCCCGAAATATTCGCGGCTGGGCAAGGTGGCTTGATGGAGGTTTCGCTTCACCCAAAATTTGCCGAAAATCGCTTGATTTATCTAAGTTATTCCCACGGTAACGCACAAGAAAACCGCACCCGAATTGCAAGAGCCAAATTTGACGGTAAAGCATTACAAGATTTAGAAGTAATTTTTGAAGTATCCCCAACTAAATCAGGTACCCAGCATTTTGGTTCCCGTATCGTTTGGCTACCAGATAATACAATGTTGCTAGCGATCGGTGACGGTGGAAATCCACCACTGAAAATTGACGGCGAATACCCCCGCAAACAAGCTCAAAAACTTAACAGTCAACTTGGTAAAATTGTGCGATTCAATGACGATGGTTCGATTCCTAAAGATAATCCCTTCGTTGGAACAGAAAATGCCAATCCTGCTATATGGAATTACGGGCATCGCAATATACAAGGAATGACCTTCGACGCTGAGAATAAAAGAGTTTGGTCAACCGAACATGGCTCAAAAGGTGGTGATGAAGTCAACCTTGAAGAAGCAGGGAAAAATTATGGCTGGCCAGTTGTTACGTACAGTAGAGAATACAGCGGAGGAGAAATTTCTCAAGAACGCTCTCGTCCTGGAATGGTAGACCCCAAGCTCGTTTGGACACCATCGATCGCACCTTCAGGGCTAGCGTTTTACAACGGCGATTTATTTGCGGGTGGTTTAGTTTCTCAAGATGTGCGTCATATAGATTTGGATGGAAAAGGTAATATTGTTGGCGAAAAATCTATTGAGATAGGCGAGCGGGTAAGAGACGTAAAAGTCGCCCCCGATGGGAAATTATACATACTGACGGATGAAGATAATGGGAAATTGATTCGTTTGGAAGCTGTTGGAAGTTAATTTCTAACCTCTCTCCGAAGTGGCTACAACGGGGGGAACCCCCGCAACGCGCTTCTCTCTCCAAACCTCTCTCCGGATGCGGAGAGAGGCTTAAAAAAAACTTGTTTTCTTGTCCCCCTTCCCTAGCAGGGAAGGGGTTAGGGGTTAGGTTTCTGATGATTTTCAATCAATTAGAATTCGATTTACGCTGCGAATGGGGACACCAGGGAATCAATCAACTCGCATCCATCAGCGATGTGGTAATAATAGTCGATATTTTATCTTTCTCAACCGCTGTCGAAATTGCTACTAATAACGGCGCTATTATCTTTCCGTACCAGTGGAAAGACAGTTCAGCAATGGATTATGCAAAATCTATCAAAGCAGAATTAGCAACAAATCGAACTTCGACTACTGGTTATTCACTTTCTCCTCAATCCTTAACTAAAATTTCTACCGGGACTAAACTTGTTTTACCTTCACCAAACGGTTCTTCTTTAACATTGCTTACCGGGAACAAAGCAACTTTAGCTGGGTGCTTGCGAAACTGCGAACCTGTAGCCAGATTTGCTCAAAAATATGGTTCTAAAATTGCTGTAATTCCGGCGGGTGAAAAATGGGAAGATGGTTCTTTACGTGTTGCTTTAGAAGATTTAATTGGTGCTGGAGCAATCTTAAGTTATTTATTTGGAAGTTTATCACCAGAAGCTGAAACTGCTGTTGCTGTATTTAATAGTTTTAAAAATGATTTATTGGGTACTTTGAAAAAATTTAGTTCGGGGAAAGAATTGATTGCAAGAGGTTTTGAATTGGATGTTGAATTAGCAGCGGAGATTAATGTTAGTGATTGCGTGCCTGTATTTATTGATAATGCTTATGTGAACAAAGATAAGTCGTACTATCTATAACCTACGCAGGTGGGTTTTGCTTGTGTAGCAGCGGTTTCAACCGCCAGCCAGCTGATTGGAGTTTACAACCCCCACCAGATATGAACGCAATCGAAAAATCATCGCAATAACCTTTCACCGAATTATCGGTATTACCCTAAATACACGGAGACGTAGCAGTGCTACGTCTCTACACGATCCCCTATGCCCGATCCCCATGCCCAACTTTATTAATGTGATTTCGACATACTTCTTAACAAACACCCCGTTCAAACTCAAAACATTCTAATCTAAAAGCTAGTGGGTTAAAATTTTTGGGAGTCTTGAAGGCAACACGGTTAACGTAAAAACACACCGCTCCTTGAAGCCTAAAGGCAATCCAATATACGCACACGCGCTTATATCAGATAGGAGTTTAAGAAATCACATGAGTGTAAAGGCAAGTGGTGGAAGCTCGGTTGCACGTCCGCAACTATATCAAACTCTAGCTTTATCAACTATTACCCAAGCGGAACAGCAAGACCGCTTTTTGGGAAATGGTGAGTTAAAGGAATTAGAAAGTTATTTTGCTTCAGGTCAGAAGCGTTTGGATATTGCTCAGACTTTGACTGACAATTCCGAAATTATTGTTTCTCGCGCTGCAAATCGGATTTTTGTGGGTGGTTCGCCGATGTCTTTCTTGGAGAAACCAAGAGAGGCTGAACCAGAAATGGCTATGGCGATCGCCGGTGAAGAAGCTCCGGACATGAGAAGAAGTATGGAATTAGGTACCGTCACCTACGTAGAATCGAAAGGCGGATTCTTAGAAAATCTACGAAGCATTTTTAATTCTTCTCCTAGCGGTCCTATTCCTCCTGGATTCAGACCGATTAACGTTGCTCGTTACGGTCCGAGCAATATGTCTAAAAGTTTGCGGGACTTGTCGTGGTTCTTACGTTACGCTACTTATGCGATCGTAGCTGGCGACCCGAATATTATTTCCGTCAACGTGCGGGGATTAAGAGAAATTATTGAAAGAGCTTGTTCTGGTGAAGCAACAATTGTGGCTTTGCAAGAAATCAGAATTGCTTCAATTTCCTATTTCCGTAAAGATCCTGAAGCCACAGCGATTGTGACTCAGTACATGGATGTTTTGGTTAACGAATTCAAAACAGCCACCCCTTCTACTAAGAAACGTCAGCGACCAAGTGGCGACCAACAAGGTTTGGAATTACCGCAAATTTACTTTAATGCGGCAGAAAGAAGACCTAAGTTTGTCATCAAGCCCGGTTTGTCAGGAATGGAAAAAGATATGGTCGTGAAAGCGGCTTATCGACAAATTTTTGAGCGCGATATTACCCGTGCTTATTCTCAGTCGATATCTTACCTGGAATCTCAGGTCAAAAATGGCGATATCTCGATGAAGGAGTTTGTCCGTCGTCTGGGTAAATCTCCTTTATATCGCAAACAATTTTATGAACCCTTTATTAATAGCCGCGCTCTAGAACTTGCTTTCCGTCACTTTTTGGGACGGGGGCCGAGTAGCCGCGAAGAAGTACAAAAATACTTTGATATTATCTCCAGAGGTGGTCAAGCAGCTTTGATTGATGCCTTGGTGGATTCTAACGAATACGCCGATTATTTTGGAGAAGAAACCGTACCTTATCTCAGAGGTTTGGGTCAAGAAGCTCAAGAATGTCGTAACTGGGGACCTCAGCAAGATTTATTGAGATACAGTGCGCCTTTCCGCAAGGTTCCGCAGTTTGTCACAACTTTTGCTGCTTATAATCAACCGCTACCAGACCAGCACGTTTATGGTTCCGGTAATGACCCCTTAGAAATTCAGTTCGGCGCAATCTTTAATAAAGAAACCAGGAATCCTAGCAGCCGTCCCGCGCCTTTCAGTAAGGATACAAAGCGTATCTTGATTCACCAAGGGCCTGGAATTAACAACCAAAACAGCAATCCCAAAGCTCGCGGTGCATTCCCCGGTACTTTAGGTCCAAAAGTTTTTCGTTTAGACCAAGTTCCCAGCACTTTGAGCAGAGGAACTGGTAAGGGCGCAAGCGTTAAGTATTCCGAAAGTTCCACTCAAGCGGTAATTAAAGCTGCTTATCTACAAGTATTTGGTCGCGACGTTTACGAAGGACAGCGTTTAAAAGTTGCAGAAATCAAATTAGAAAACGGTGAAATTACCATCCGCGAATTTATCCGGATGTTGGCGAAGTCGGATTTATTCCGCAAAATGTATTGGACATCGCTCTACGTTTGTAAAGCAGTAGAATACATTCACCGTCGCTTGTTGGGTCGTCCTACCTACGGTCGTCAGGAAAATAACAAGTACTTCGATATCTGTGCCAAGAAAGGTTTCTACGCATTGGTAGACACCTTCATTGATAGCCCAGAGTACGTTGAAGCCTTTGGTGAAGATACCGTTCCTTACGAGCGTTATTTGACTCCTCAAGGTGTGGCTTTACGACAACTGCGTACAGGTAGCATCCGCGAAGATGTTGGTACTCAGGTTGAGAAACAAGAAGCACCAATGTTTGTCGAACTTGGTAGCGTTACCCAAAACCGTACCGAACCAGATATCCAGTCTCGAATTAACCAAGGCGTTAGCAAGCAACGTGAACAGCGTAAAATCTTTAAGTTGGTAGCAAATACCAGCAATAAAGTTGCTGTTCAAACTGTTATCAGAGCTGCTTATCGTCAAATTTTCGAGCGCGATATTGAACCTTACATTGCTTCTGCTAGCGAATTCAAGAATCTAGAAAGCAGATTGGGTAATAACGAAATCAACGTTAAAGAATTCATTGAAGGGTTAGGTTGTTCTAAGCTATACCAAAAAGAATTCTATACTCCTTATCCCAACACCAAGGTAATTGAGCTAGGAACCAAGCACTTCTTGGGACGCGCACCTTTAGATCAGCAAGAATTAAGAAAGTATAACCAAATACTTGCTACTCAAGGATTGCGTGCTTTCATCAATGCGATGGTGAACAGCAATGATTACACCGAAGCATTTGGTGAGGACACCGTACCTTACAATCTCTACCAAACCTTACCAGCGGCGAACTTCCCCAACAGCCAAACCTTGTACAACCGACTTACCAAGCAAACCAAGGACATTGTTGTTCCTAGTTTCGAGCCAGTTAAATCCAAGATGCAGGCTGCTCAAATGCCAATGATGGGCAAAGCAATCGCAGATATGGCTGCCCAAGCTCGCCAAATCGACAAGAGCAGACCGCTGTTTATCCAGTTGGGACGTTCCTTTAACGATGGTAGAGGACAGTCGGTAGAAGTAGGTGTGGGAACAACTCGTCGCAAGCCGTCACGGATTTTCCGCATGACAGCTATGGGCAACCAAGCCGAGAAGCAACAGGTAATTGATGCAATTTACGTTCAGGTAATGGATGTATTTAGCGGTCAAATTCCTTCATACTTCCGCCGTAGCGACTTGGATAGTAAGCTGCGAAACGGTGAAATTACCGTCCGCGAATTTGTTCGTACCTTAGCGAGTTCCGAAATTTACCGTAAGCGCTTCTATACGCCATATCCCAACACCAAAGTGATTGAATTCCTATTCCGTCACATCTTGGGACGCGCACCAGCCACACAAGCCGAAATTCGTCAGTACAACAAGCTGTTAGCTGACGGTGGTTTAAAAGCTGCTGTAGAAACAATGGTAGGGACAGAAGAATATACCCGATTCTTTGAGGAAGACATAGTACCTTACCCACGCTTCCCATCTTTACCAGCAGGAAACTACATCGGTAGCGTTAAAGCCGCAGCCGACTTAGTGAAGCAGTCTTGGTCTAGTATGTCTCCTTCCGTACTCACCGGACGTTATGGCGATCGGTAGATTTTGAGGTCAAAGGTTAAAGGTTAAAGGTAAGAAATTGGGCATAGGGAAGAGTTAGGAGTTAGGAGTTAGGAGTTAGGAGTTAGGAGTTAGGAGTTAGGAATGATTTCTACCCCCTCTACCCCCTCTACCCACTCTTCCCCCCTCTCTCCAATACCCAATGCCCAATCCCCTATTACCAACTACCAAAACAGCCGAACATGAAAATTAATGTTACGAACTGTTAAAAAGAGTTATAAATACTCAACAAAATGCTGGAGAATAACTTCTGTAGATGATTGAGTTTTCTGCTTTGGGTACTGGTGTTTACTTGAACAGGCTCGGAATGTACTTGAAGTTCCGAAGTAAAAAAGCTCGGTTATCGATTTTAATAAAACACCATTTTGAAATAAACTCAGGTTTCATTCGTATTGGAGGAATCCTTTTATGAGTATCGTCACAAAGTCCATCGTTAATGCTGATGCAGAGGCACGTTACCTCAGCCCCGGCGAATTAGATAGAATCAAAGGTTTTGTTACAGGTGGCGAGCGCCGTTTGCGGATTGCTCAAATGCTAACCGAAAATCGCGAGCGCATCGTTAAGCAAGCTGGCGATCAGTTGTTCCAAAAGCGTCCTGACGTTGTATCTCCTGGCGGTAATGCTTACGGTCAAGAAATGACTGCTACCTGCTTGCGCGACATGGATTATTACCTACGCTTAGTTACCTATGGAATCGTTGCTGGTGATGTAACACCCATCGAAGAAATCGGTATTGTAGGCGTTCGCGAAATGTATAAGTCTCTAGGAACTCCTATTGATGCAGTTGCTGAAGGCGTTCGCGCTATGAAGAACGTTGCTACCGGCATGATGTCTGCTGAAGACTCTGGCGAAGCTGGTTCTTACTTTGACTATTTAGTAGGTGCGATGCAGTAGGGCGAATTATCGACACCCTATAACATCTCCCAAATGTTGTAAAACAGTTTGGAAATAAGGAAATAATAAAATGCAAGACGCAATTACTTCTGTCATTAATTCTTCGGACGTTCAAGGTAAGTACCTCGATACCGGCGCTATGGAAAAGCTAAAAGGCTATTTCCAGACTGGTGAATTGAGAGTACGTGCTGCTACCACAATTGCTGCTAACGCTGCTGCAATCGTTAAGGAAGCTGTAGCTAAGTCCTTGTTGTACTCTGATATCACCCGTCCCGGTGGTAACATGTACACCACTCGCCGTTACGCTGCTTGTATCCGCGATTTGGACTACTACCTACGTTATTCCACCTACGCTATGTTGGCTGGAGATCCATCCATCTTGGATGAGCGCGTATTGAACGGTTTGAAAGAAACCTACAATTCCTTGGGCGTACCTGTTGGTGCTACCGTACAAGCTATCCAATCCATGAAGGAAGTAACCGCTAGCTTGGTTGGTCCTGACGCTGGTAAAGAAATGGGCGTATACTTCGACTACATTTGCTCTGGCTTAAGCTAGTAGCATTTTTAGGAGTGCTTGAATTTGTTTAAGTGCTACTAATGATGAAGGTCTGGAAATCAGTTATGAGTGCTAGAAAGTCCGATCGCTTATTGTTTTAGAATTTGAATCAGAATTTGAATCAAAATTTGAGATAATATGTGTTGGCTGTCTGGTATTGATGATTGATTTCCAGCCTCGCAACAATCAAATAAAGATTTGCTTTTTTTGAAATAAATAATAAAGAAATTCAGAGTTAAGTTAATTCTGTAATTCTTCTAATAAAAAAATTCTCAGCTACTACCATAAGGAGATTAAATCCCATGCGGATGTTTAAAGTTACTGCTTGCGTTCCCAGCCAAACCAGAGTTCGCACTCAACGCGAATTGCAAAATACCTATTTCACCAAACTAGTTCCTTACGAAAACTGGTTTCGCGAACAGCAACGTATTCAGAAAATGGGTGGACAAATTATGAAGGTAGAATTAGCTACCGGAAAGCAAGGTATGAATACTGGTTTAAAGTAGATATTAATATAAATTCAAAATAAACCAAAATAAACCAAAAATAATTTATTTAGGGAGTTTTGAAGAGGTCAGAGACGGCCTCTTTTTTTGTGTTTATTTTAAGAAGGGAAATAAAACCTCACCCCGCCCTCCGGGCACCCCTCTCCTTATAAAGGAGAAGGGAAGAGGTAAGAAGGTTGAAGGCTTCC
>NZ_CAWUDI010000065.1:0-42663 GCF_963920925.1 Calothrix sp. CCY 0018
AGCTAATAAGATGTAAGTGCAAGGATCGTAAACTAGCTGGTTTATACGATAAAATAGGTGTTTGAGATATTTATTGATAGAAACAAGACCAAAATATCTAGTTAGGTGCATTAATTTTAGCCTGATGCCAAAGGAACTATTTTTGGGCGACTTTGCCTGAGAGTTTTTGTGACATCGTGTTTTCCTGGTCGAGTTTAGGGATTACAAATTTGATTACAGATCGTTCAAGCGGTAAAACCGCCATCAATTTTGAGGCTCGAACCGTTGACAAAGGCGGCTTCAGGACTGGCGAGATAAGAGACCATACCAGCTACCTCGCTGTCCGTAGCGACCAAAGGCAATCATCTTGATCATGACTGCGGCAACGTTTTTATCTGCGGGATTCATATCGGTGTCGATCGCTACTTGGTCGCAACGTTTCGCACTGCTGATCGACTACTGCGCTACATACCCGGCAATCGATCGTTCGCCAGTGAGCCAGTTTCGTCCGTTGAGATAACCGAGGATAGCGACGTTTTCAGTGAGTGAAAAGTGATCGTACTTGCCTCTACTTCGTTATCGACAATGAACTCCCCTTGCTATAATGCGTTCCCACAGCACCTCAAAAACCGCTTCAACACCATCACTCAAGACTGGCGGCGTCACGAGCGTTAGTCGGCTCTCATTAAGAGTAAAGGTGCGAACTAACGTTGTACCAACGCGATTAGGAATTGATGCAATTTTGATCTGGTGAGTTACTGTGTTGCCACTCAACGTATAAGTTCCAGCGTAAGCATTGAATGTTGTAAATGCTTGAGCAAGCTCTTCCACGGGTAAAGATTGCATCTGGGGAGTCAGCGGTGATCTGACCTCCTGACTCAGCGGTGAGCGATCGCTCCTAGAAAACATCACCATCATGTGACCATCTGATGTGTAAGTGATGTAGCCAACCGGATGAGTTCCATACACGTCTGGAGTCACCGTTCCATCAGCGTAAATAGCAGTTGCAGAAATTAACTTCCAAATGCCAATTAGCAGATTGTTCTGGATTGATGGTGTAGACATAATGTGCAACCATTGCTTGATGATTCTCCGCTAGAGAGTAGCGGGTTTCAACACAAAATCAAATTCCGTTGTGTAAAACTGTTTACTTTGATTCCGTGCCTTGAGTTCGTCTAGCGCTTCGTGCTTTTGTAATTCAATGATCATTGATCGCACTGCAAAGGTTGTATCTGAATTCAGGTGAGGATCACCAGCAATAAAAATTTGTGTTGTCAGCGACGTGTACTCTGGGGCACTGACTTTGAAATGGATGTGAGCCGCCCGCCAGGGATGCCGTCCCAAGAGTCCCAGCAACTCGCCACATGGACCACTGCTTGGCACTTTGTAACCTAGTGGCACGACGGTTTCCAACATATACTTTCCACTCTTGTTCGTTTTGAAACGTCCGCGAAAATTCCCCAACGGCTGAGATGGCTCTTGGACATCATATAATCCTTTGGAATTGGGTTGCCAAACATCAATCAGAGCATTGGCGATCGGTTGACCGTTCAAATCTAAAACCCTGCCTGACAGGAAAAGCGAATCTCCTTCTGTATCAATACCCAAGCGATCGCCCATCTGCCGTTCTGGTGCATTCGGCACATACAATGGTCCTTCTAAATTGCTTTCTGTACCGTGATGGGCATCGTGCAGTAATTCTACCAACTCTGAGATTCCGAGTAGATCTGTTAACGCCTGCATTTCTCCAGCGGGGATCTCCTGAGTGTGATGACTGACCCGGTTGAGAAAATTACGTCCCTGCTGCAATTCTGATTCTGTCAGATTCACCTCACGCACAAAGTCATGCAAATGTCGAACCAAGCTCGTGTAAATTTCATAGAGTCGCGGGTGAGATTTGTCGCGATCGCCATGATTAATGACGGCTTCAGTGATAGTGTCAATTGTGATGTTCTGCATGATCAAACTCCTTTTTAGTTACGTGATTAATGATGGTTGTTTTACGGCGACTATCTTGACTTATAGTCTGTGTCCTAATCTAATTGGCTACAGCTATACCAGTGCAACTTTGTCTGCAAGTGTTGTCATCTCGCACTGCCGAGCGACTACTGCGCTACATACCCACCATCTACCATCAACGTTTCACCTGTTACAAACGATGCCAGGTCAGATGATAAAAACAGGACTGCATTTGCAACTTCAAGCGGTGTTCCAATTCGTCCGATCGGGTGAAGTCCTGTCATGTAAGCTTTGGCTTCATCCTGCCCACCTGTAGCTGCTTCAAACATATCTGTTTCGATTACCGCTGGTGCAACGACATTGATGCGAATCCCCGCTTTGGCATATTGGAGCGCAGCAGCTTTTGTTAAGCCTACTACCGCATGTTTACTCGCGGTGTAGAGGGGTACGCCAGAAAGTGCAACGACTCCATTCGCAGATGCCGTATTGACGATAGAACCACTTCCCTGTTTCAACATCTGAGCGATTTCATATTTCATCGACAACCAAACGCCTTTGACATTGACGTTCATAATGCGATCATATTCAGCTTCTGTTTGCTCAATCAATGAGGGATTTTCACCGAAAGTTCCTGCATTATTAAAGGCAACATCTAACCGACCAAAAACGCCAACCGCTTTATCAACCATTGCTTTAACATCGGCTTCTTTCGTGACATCTGCTTGCACAAAAATCGCCTCTCCGCCAGCTTCCTTGATCAATCGAACAGTTTCTTCACCTTCATCCATTCGACGACCCACCACCACCACCTTTGCTTGTTGTTGGGCATAAGCGATCGCGGTTGCTCTACCAATTCCCGATGTGCCACCAGTGACTAACGCCACTTTATCTTGAAGTATCATTGTGTTTCTCCTAAAATCTAAGTCCGGTTGTTCTCTCTTGGAATAATCATGAAATCGCTTTAGAAAAAAGCTTAGACAAATCTTGCCAGCAAAAGGCTAATGTTTCAAAACTGCCATTGATTTAATTTCCAGAGTCATATTCAGTATAGGAGATCGCCTTCAAGCTGTCGTCTATAGCAAGTTAAAATTTTTACAGTACAAAATGATAGAGTAACCATGCTATCGTAGAGTAGAAGCCTAGCTATAACTTAAGTTAGAATCAGGCGCATCGATTCGTTTAGGAAATACATCAGTTCGCAGATTAATTGTCAGAGTAGGCAGTATCGTCCGTCAAACGTTTCTTTCTCAATAGGGCGGATTCCCAAATCGCTGAATTAGGAAATCAATAAGCATCTGAACACGCCGCGAATGCTTACGATTCGGCAAATACAATGCATGAACCTATCCCACTAATGGCAAAATATGATAATCTAGTCTTTATTCAGAAGAGTGTATCGTATTATGGCAGGACGTTTTGAGGGATTAAGCGACCTTGAATGGAAACTATTTGAAGATATATTTCCTCCAGAGCTAGAAAAACGCGGAAAAGGGATGCCTCATGCTCCGTATCGGCATATATTAAATAGTCTGTTGTATATTCTGATTACTGGGTGCCGATGGTGTGACTTACCACGAGGCAATATATGGGCTTCAAAAAGCGCATCACACCGATGGTTAAAGCGATGGCGCTCAAATGGTACATTTGAACATTTACAAGCACGCATACTGGCGATCGCCAATGAAAGAGGACTTATAAACTGGGACTTTGGAGCTATAGACGGCTCTTTTTCCCCCTGGGAAAGGGGGAGGTGAGGAAGTTGCGTATGGTGGTAAAGGGAAGGGAGTTTTAATTCATACATTAACCGAGGGTAATGGAATGCCCTTAGCGAATTCTACAACTCCATCTAACGGTAGCGAAAGAGAACAAATTATTCCCTTACTTGATAAAGTAAAACTTAAAACCTTGAAACCTGGTAGACCACGTAAGAAACTTAAGGTGTTGGCTACTGACAAAGGCTATGACTCAAAAGAAAAACGTGCCATTTTACGCAAGCGTGGTATCAGACCTCAAATACCAAAAAGAGTTTGGAAAAATCGGAAAAATAAGGGGAGACCAATCAAAATAGCAGTTCCTAGATTTCAACAAGAACGTTGTTTTGCTTGGTTCCAACGCAAATACCGTCGTCTTGCAGTTAGATGGGAACGTAGAAGTGTCTATTTTAACTCATTCATAGACCTTGCCACCATCCATATCTGGATTCATAGAATATTATTAGTGGGATAGGTTCATAAAAGCAGTTCGTCCAGATCAAATTTAATCTGGACGAACTGCTCAATTTATAGTTGAACTTTAGTCGCTAGCAGTGTGACCAAATCAGCATGAGCTAACACCACATCGGGGTTGCGTTGAAACGCCGCATCATACTTCACAGCAAAGTCATTTCCAGCTTCATCAGGTGTGAGTAGAATCCGAACATCAGCAATGAGAGAAGCGATCGCCTTGGAGGTGATAGTCTCATCAGAGTGGATTAACTCATCAATTTGCACAATCAATTCTGAGAGGTGATGCAACCAGGCAAATTGATCGTGATTGACCAGCAGTTGCAGCAATTCACCATTAGAGACCTGTCCGCGCACTTGTTCGTAACGAATACGTTCTGTATCCAACAACAGTTTATGTAGATGCAATAGCTTGATGCGTATATCGGTCAGCAGTTGATGTTGGGTGATGCGGTGTTGAAGCGTGTTAAGCATGAATATGTCCCATCCTTCCATTTCGGTAATCGTCGATCGCTTGCAGTATTTCGGCTTCAGAGTTCATCACAAAAGGACCATACCGCACCACAGGTTCATTCAGCGGCACTCCAGCAATCAGCAGTAGATCGAGGGGTTGGGTGGCATCCGCAGGATTGGAGATCGCCACTTCCTCCCCATCCGATGCAAAAATCACCATTTGCCCATCCTCACCCCGTTCTTGCTCAGTGCCAAACAAACCAGACCCATCGAGGACATAGGTAAAGGTGTTGTACTCTTTCGGTACCGATTGAACAATGCTTGCTCTCGGTTGTAGCGTGAAGTGCAGGTAGATAATCGGGGTGCGGGTTTCAATCACCGCTTTCGCCCCCAACGCTTCTCCCGCAATCACTCGCACCGTCACAGACCCGTCTTTGGTCTGAGCCACCGGAATCTGCGCTGATGGAATTTCCTGATAGCGAGGAGCAATCATCTTGTCCCGCTGCGGCAAGTTGATCCAGAGTTGAATGCCGTGCAGTCGTCCACCCGTGCGGGTAAACTCAGCTTCTGGCATTTCGGAATGCACTACGCCTGCCCCAGCGGTCATCCACTGCACATCACCGGGATTGAGCAGTCCGGCATGACCGACCGAGTCCTTGTGTTCCAGCCGTCCATCCAGGACGTAGCTGACGATTTCAAAGCCACGATGGGGATGATCCGGTGCGCCCTTTGCTTGACCGGGCTTCTGATTCACGGGACCCAATTCATCGAGGAGGAGAAAGGGGTCAAACTCGGAAAAGCTACTCTTGGGAAAAGGACGACGCACCAAGAAGCCCCCTCCTTCAAGCGTTTCTACACTATTAATGATTCCAGCAACGGTTCGGAGTGTTTGAGTTTGAGTTGTCATACAGTTGCCTCCAGGCAAACAGTTTATAAAACTTATCCTATATATGATTAATCACATATTAGCATAGAAGTATATCAATTCTATAGGTAGGGCTTGTCCTCCTTATTCCTTCGGTAAACCGCCTATGTCTCTTGCCCATGTGATTCTGGGTCTGCTCCAACAACAGGAGCGGACAGGCTACGACCTCAAAACCGAGTGCTTTGACGATTGCATTTCCCATCTGTGGAAAGCAGATCAGGCACAGATTTATCGGACTTTAGACAAACTGGAGTCACAGGGGTGGATTACCTGTACCGTCGAGATTCAGCACGATCGCCCCAATCGCAAGGTTTACCGGATTACTGAAGCAGGTGAAGCAGAGTTAACCCACTGGCTCCAGACGCATCATCCGTTGCCCGTGTTACGAGAGCCGTTGCTGGCGCAACTCTATTTTGCGGCTCAGTTGCTTAACGAGGAGATCGTGTATCTGCTAGAGCAGGAACTGGAAGCACGGCAAGAAAAGCTAGCCCAGTGTGAGGCGATCGAGACTCTATCTTTGAGTAATCCGACTGCATCGCGTGAACAAAAACTGCATCGACTAGTTTTGGACTTAGTGAAGCAACGGGAACAGACTTATTTAGATTGGTTGGAAAAGGCGATACGTGCTATGCACACGCTGCGCGATCGCAACAATCCGTAGCCAATCAACGTAAATTCCTTCTTCTAAGCTAGAATCCAAACTCGATCAAAAGAACCCGCTTGCTAGGGTGTTACGGACATTCTTATCGGGAATGCAGGGCGAGGAACGGATAACCAACTCCTCGCCTTCCCTTCCCTTATTTTGTGCGTGCGCGTTGTAACTAGGTGCTTTTACACATGTGCCATTTGCTGATCGAGGTTGGTCTCTAGTCCATCTCGTTGTACGGATTGAGCTTTGTCATAGCTCTCCATCAGGGCGCGGTAAATCGGCATGAGGTCAACCATGACAGTGGCAAACTCCATTGCGTCCGGACGGTTCCACGTGTTCATGAGTTCCCCGATTACTGCGTAAGTGTCGATGGGCATGGCTCCCGCCTGGGCGACGCGGGCCAGAGTGAGGTCGGTCGCCATCTGGCTCCAGTTGCCGGAAGCATCAATGATCGTGAAGACCTTGTAACCAGCGGCCAGTGCGCTCAGCGTCGGAAACGCCATGCACACACTGGTGAGAGTTCCGGCGATGAGGAGAGTCCGTCGCCCGGTCTTCTCGATAGCATCTACCCAAGCTGGGTTATCCCAGGCGTTAATCTGTCCTGTGCGCGGAATGTAAACCGCCTCAGGATTGTGCTGGTGGATTTCGGGAATCAGGGGCCCATTGGGCCCATCGGGCACCGAAGCAGTTGTGAAGGTCGGAATCTTGGCGAGTCGGGAAATCTTGGCGAGTGCCGTGACATTGGAGCGGAGGGCTGGGAGTTCGATGTCACGCACAAGTTGGAAGAGTCCGCTCTGATGATCAATCAGCAGCAGCACGGCGTCGTTGGGATCGATCATTGTGTCGATGGTGTTGCTCATGGGTTTGTCTCCTTTTTCATTTAAATTCAGTCGATGTCATTCTTTCCTAGCTATCTGAAGTGTGGCCAGCTCTAATACTTAGCTTCTTTCAGAATAAGTTCAATATAGGTGATCGCCTTCAAGCTGTCGTCTATAGCAAGTTAAAACTTTTACAGTACAAATTGATAGAGCAACCATGCCATCGCAAAGTATAAGGCTGGCTATAACTCAAGTTAGAATCCCAATTCTATCGAAAGTACATCCTATAAATTAACAATGCCGCGTTTAACGGCAACAATTACAGCTTGGGTGCGATCGCTAACATCTAACTTATTCAAAATCCGATTGACATGAGATTTAACAGTGCCTTCACCGATACTCAAAGCAGCCGCAATATCGGCATTGCTCATTCCCTGTGCCAGTGAGCGGAGTACTTCTAGTTCTCTTTCACTCAGTTCTGGATTGCTGAGGCGCTGTACCAACTTTGCTCCCACATCGGGCGGAATATACTTCTGATTCCGATGAACGGTACGAATCGCATTCAGAAGCTCGTCAGGTTCAGTTTCTTTCAACAGATATCCTTTTGCGCCTGCCTGCAATCCCCGATAGATATCTTCGTCACTATCATACGTGGTCAGTACAATAATCCGAGCAGATTTAGCCGTCGCACAAATTGCACCGATGGCGGCAACTCCTTTCACTTTAGGCATTCGCAGATCCATGAGCGTGACATCCGGTTGGTGTTCTCCAAATAGAGCGATCGCCTGTTCCCCATTTTCGGCTTGGGCAATCACCTGCATATCTGGGTCACGGTTAATAATCGTAGCTAATCCTTGCCGAAAAATGGCATGATCGTCTGCAATCAGAACCCGAATGGCTTGGCTCATTGTGATGCCTCCCGATCGACGGTGACAATAATTTCTGTTCCTTGTCCAGGTTGACTCCCAATTGTGAGTTGTGCGCCGATGCGCTCTGCCCGTTCGCTCATGCCGAGTAAGCCAAAACCCTCAGAGGCTGGAATATTCCCGACTCCAAAGCCCTGCCCATTGTCTTGCACGCGCAAGCAAACCTGATCGCGATCGTAGACTAGCTGCACTCGAATTTCGTCAGCATTGGCGTGTCTAATCGCATTGGTTAATGCCTCCTGCCCCATCCGCAGTAGGTTACTCTCAACTTCAGTCGGTAGAGAATACACCGTACCTTCAATCTCATAATATAAAGTGGTATCCATTGCGGCAGTTCTGATTTGAGCGATGAGACGGTGCAGAGCGCTCTGTAAACTGCCCTCCTCTAGAAGCTGAGGACGGAGCGCGACGACCGATCGCCGCGCTTCAGTCAGTCCAGTGCGTGCCAATTCTTTGATCAAATCTAGGTGTGCCTGAGCTGCTTCTACATCATCCATGAGCACCTGGTTTGCAGCTCCTACCTGAGCCAGAATGCCTGTAAACGCCTGAGCAAGTGTATCGTGAATTTCGCGTGCCATGCGGTTGCGCTCCTCTAAAATTGAGGCTTCTTCTGCTTGCTTCAGCGCCGTAATATCTCGCACTAACCAAATCACCTGGTCGTGGTCGATTGGAGCAATGCGAACCGAAAACCACATTTCTCGTCCAGCTATCCAGTGGCTGTATTCAACAGTGAGAACTTGTTGGGTTCTCAGTACCTGCTGTATGCAACTCAGGAATTCATCGGCTTTTTCCTTGGCAAGGAGTTGATGCAGTGTTTTACCAATCTGCTCCTCGATTGGTCTACATGACAGATTGGGATCTCTCTCGACTGCATCGAGTACTTGCCCTTCAGCAGTTAATACATACAGCGGATCGGGAATTGCCTCAATTAGAGTCCGTAGCTTTGTCTCTGAGGCTTGTAGGGCTTCTTCTGCCTGTTTGCGATCGCTAATATCTGCAATTACCCCTTCCATACATTCATCGGCTGCATTCAGACGAGTAGAGTAAAGCCCCCAAAACAATGTACCATTTCGTTTTTGCAGTTGCACTTCAAAGTTTTGCAGTTCGCCATGAAGCCTCAGCAATTCAATCGCTTGTTGGCGATCGCTAGGATTTACATAACAGTCTGTGCTGTGTTTAAGCCCAATTACCTCATCGGGTGAATCAAAGCCAAACAGATCGGCAAGGCGCTGATTGGCATCGAGAATTAATGCATCCGAGAAACGAGTTCGGAAAATGCCGACCTGGGAGTTTTCAAAAATATTGCGGAACTTGGTTTCACTGCGTTGTAATGCCTCTTCTGCTTGTCTACGCTGGGTGATGTCATGTCCAACCGATAAAATTTCAACTAAATCTCCCTGTTCGTTCAAAATCGCTTGATTTGACCAGGCAACCCAAACTCGCCCACCATCTCGACATAGATTTTCATTCTCGGTTTGCAGGTAAGTTTCAGGGTTGCGAAGTAATTCTTGAACAAAGGGTTTGAGATCGCGTCCGGAGCTTTCGGTTTCGGGAATGATCGTTTCGAGGAGGGTACGCCCTAGAATCTGGTGCTCTTCATAGCCAAAGAATTTCAGCCCATAATCGTTCATGTATCGAATTCGCCCCTGCGTATCGAATCGATTGATGATTGAATTCGCGGTTTTTACCAAGTTGCGATAATTTGCTTCACTTTGCCGTAATGCGGCTTCTGCCTGCTTGCGATCGCTAATATCCGCAACCACCCCTTCGACGTATCCATCGGCTGCATTCAGATAAGTAGAGGTAAGTCCCCAGAACAGTGTCCCATCTCGTTTTCGCATCTGGACTTCATAGCTTCGCAGTTCCCCATCCCGCTTCATCACCTCAATGGCGTATTGGCGATCGCTGGGATTTACAAAATAGTCGATGCTGTGTTCTAGCCCAATGATCTCCTCTGGTGAATCAAAGCCCAACAGATTGGCAAGGCGTTGATTGGCATCGAGAAATAATGCATCCGAGAGGCGAGTTCGGAAGATGCCGACCTGCGAGTTTTCAAAGATATTGCGGAACTTGGTTTCACTGCGTTGTAAAGCCTCTTCTGCTTGTTTACGCTGGGTGGTGTCATTGCCCACCGATAAGATTTCAACAACATCTCCCTGTTCATTGAAGATGGCTTGATTCGACCAGGCCATCCAAACTCGCCGACCGTCTCGACACAGATTTTCACCCTCGACTTGCGGGTAAGATTGAGGATTGCGAAGTAAATCGTGGATAAAGGGTTTGAGATCGCGTCCATAGGTATTGGTTTCTGGAACGATCGTTTCAAATAGGGTTCGCCCTACAATCTGATGTTCTTCATAGCCCAGGAGTTTCACCCCATAATCGTTGATGTATCGAATTCGTCCTTGCGTGTCATAGCGAATGATGACGGAATTCGCGGTTTGTAGCAGGTTGCGATAATTTGCTTCACTTTGTCGTAATGCAGCTTCGGTTTGTTGACGTTCAGCGATCTCCTGCTGTAAGGCTTGAGTTCGCTCTTCTACTTCCCTTTCCAGCGTTTTAGTATAGTCTGCTAACCGTTCATACAACCGAGCATTTTCTAGTGAAATTGCTGCCTGAGCATTCATAGGCGAGTGCTTCTTCCTGGATAAACTCATTTTCAGCAGCCCCCGCGATCGCTCGCTTGTAAAATTCTTCAGCCTTAAAAAATTGCCCTAAGACAAGACTCGCGCTTTTTCTGCCTCGACTAGATGAAATTTATGTAGATAGATAATTCATGGGTGCGTGTTCTGCCCATTTCTGCATATTTTCTTGGTTGATGTTAACACAATTGAGCCAACCTACTTTTTGGGAGTTTGAAGCATCGAGCGGTAGGCTCAAAAGCACCAGAGAGCGATACAATTCCCAAAATATCTGTGATATTGATTGCTAATCGCAATAAATTAGATAAGAATATATTACAAAAGTTTGGTTGCTGCCGCATCCATCTTTCGATAGATTCTCCAACGAAATCTTCCAAGAGAATAACGAGCCTGCGCTGATAGTCTTGCTGACTATATGCGAATGGCGGCGTTGCTGAATCCAAGTATGAATTACGCGATCACCTTAAGCTTGGGGCGCGTAGCGCCCTCAAGCGCCACGGAACCGTATTTGAGATAATGTATTACCAATCGAATTGATAGTTTAAGCATTTATTCGGACTTAGAATAACAGAAAGTTTTACGATGAAGTCGAGCTAAGTAATGTCTTAAACGGCTGTTTTCACCTTCAACTCTTGTCATATATGTTTTACTAACAATATGATCTTCATTGTTGATAAAACAGGGGTAAACTGGATAACCATCTGTCACATAAAAGTAAGAATGCCAGCATTTTATAGTTGACCATAGAATTTTAAATGTTTTAGAACTTCTGTCCCCTATAACCCATCTTAATATCCCTGCTTTGTGCTTATTAACTACCGTCCACAGCCATATTTTGTTTTTTTTGAACCAACAAAAGTTTCTAATTCATCTATCTGTGTAACTATGTCCTTCGGACACGCTTCGCTAACAGGTATTTCTTCATCTAACGGCGCATCTGTAATGGTTTTACCTGTTCTCTTTACCCAAGTAATTATAGTTGTATGATGTACTTTTTTAAGCCGTTCTATAGCTCGAAATCCTAAACCATTGACGTACATTTCGGGCACATTCACGCTTAGTTTCTTCTGAGTAGCCTTGTAAGTCATAAGAATCAATGAACTGACGACCACAGTCAGCACAAATGTAATTTTGCTTACTTGTCTTTTTTCCAATATGGCCGGATATGAGTTGATGTACATTTTGGACATTTCATCGCGTTACGCCGAAGGCGTTTAGCTCCGCTAATCACATTCTCAACCACCCTGGTACTCATATTGCCCAGAATACCTTGAATTAATCATTAATAACCTATGCTGGGAGAGAGTTTCAGTCTTCGCTAAAGTAGTTCGTATGTTCGCGTTGAAAGGGCTGGGATTTAAACCCCAACAAGACGGCTTCGGTATTAAACCCGCTAAAAGCTCAAAGCTGGATAATTTTATTTTTTATTTATAAACACCCTTTAAGAGATTGATTTAGTACTCCATCATCAAAAAGTTTGTCCTAAGTGTTTTAACTCTTATCATCAGGTGATAAATATTCGCTACAAACAAGAAGAGAAATAACACGATTAAATATTGATCGCGATTAGGAACCAAATTACAAATCTTAATTAAAAAGTGTTAAGAAAATAGTAAATTTTTGTATAACCTGCATAACTGAACAAAAGCTTCCCCATAAGATAAATAGAATAGACTAACGGCTTTAACGAGGAGATAAAAGTAAACATTCAAAAAAAAGGTCAACTGTACCATATCAAGTACTAAAGAATCAAAATCATTTTGCGATAATTTACAGTGAGGGATTTATCTGTTATGCGAAATATCAATCAGAAAAAACCGTGTAAAGAAACAACAAATATTCTGTATGGTAAGAACGAGGGATATTTTTATCCTATGTGGGAATATGATATTGGCAGAGTTGATTTAGAGAAGAATAAAAATCAAACAAAATTAAATTAGAGATTTTCAGGTAACGAAATATTCGCATCATGTTTGATTTTGATTCTTTTATTAATAGGTTTTGGGGGTAGTCATTTAATTAAAAATAGGACTCAACAAAAATTCATATACAATTCGATTCCACAAGAAGATAGTACTATCCGCTGATAAAAATTAGTTATAAATAACTGAGTTGACATCAATAAATTAGGTGAATCAAAAATGAAATCGCATCAAAACATAATTGATTTAATGAGATATCATCAAAAATTCAGAGTCAGACATTCTAAAAATAATGTTTATCCGTTAAAACCAGAATTTAGGCAATATATCAATACAAACACTGTCAAAGAAAAATCTGAATCTACAGCTAAACCCGTTTTGATATCGATGATAGTAATATCTATTTGGTGTTTTGCAATGGTGCTGCTAGCTAAAACCAGCCATAAGTTTTTACAAGAAATTTGTCTTAAGGCAGTTCAAGAAATAGATTTGAATCGGAAATAATATTGTAGATATACAGAATATAACAATACTTGTACTTAGAGATTTTTTCTACTCAGTAAGTCGGCATAAATAAATATTGATGATGTCATCTTTTTTTTTATCTACCCAGACGAAAGATGGATTAATTCGACTTTCGTAACCCGATTACCATCTACTAATATTTTCTGAATACATCCTTGCAATCAAGCTTTTTTATCCTCTAAGAGCAATCCTTTCTTGAGTTAGTTCGTCGATAGAATATAGAGCCAAATATTATTCCCAACTATAATTAGCTAATTTGCCCAAAAAGAGGATATTCCCAACAATATTTACTGCTAAAGTTAAACTATCATTGACTGAATCGGGGAAACGTACTTTTGTTTTTTTCGGAGTAGATGTTACTTGTAAATTGCTTTGTGGTTCATTGGTATTATCCAATGATGTATTTAAAATATCTTGAGCCATCAGAGAATTTAACTTTTCTTCGCTATTAGATTTATCTAATATCTCAGTTGCTAACTTGTTAGATAAAACCTGTATTTTTTCATCCAGTTGAGTTTTCTTTATTTCGTTAATAATTATATCTGAATTTGCGCTGATGGCAGATTCTAAAATTTTTGGATATTGGGTTCCTTCTAACTCAATCTCAAATTCTAAAGGAAAGTTTAACGTTAAAAAAACTACTATCTTATTGCCTTCTAATTTATAATTTGATTTTGGTGTGGTAGACATAATTGCTATTTGGGGGTTTTTATTTATAAATCTTACATATTTGGTAGTTAATATTCACACCATTGGAGCTATGAATAGTGTGAATATTGACTTAAGCACAATCCACAAATAAATGACAGACTAATTGATTTCTGCTGATTCCATCACATCTTTATTCTGTAAATTCTTATCTCCGTAGCCATTTTGAGGGTAGCATTCAGGAGCTTTTCCTCTAACTTCGGGTGCTAAAAGTAAATCTGGTTCAATTACAACAGCTAATTTTTGCTTAGTAACAGGTACTGGATTTATGTAAACCGGAGAATCGATGGTGATGGGAATATTTAATTTAATCGGAATGGTGAATTCACATTCACAGTAGTTTTGGTTGGTATGATTTTGAGCGTAAGACATTTTGAAAGACTCCTGTTGATAATTAATTGTTTGTTGATTGGTTATAGATTTTGAAAGAATTGACTTATGCAGTTGTTTTAGGTAATGCTTTTTATCAATTCTTCCTATTTCTTAATAGCTTGCTGGTAAAGATTCTTGGTTTGAACAAGGTAGTTGCTGTTGAGGGTAGCATTGAGGAGCTTTTCCTCTAACTTCTGGTACTAACAGTAAATCTGGTTCAATTACAACAGCCAATTTTTGCTTGGTAACAGGTACTGGATTTATGTAAACCGGAGAATCGATGGTGATGGGAATATTTAATTTAATCGGAATGGTGAATTCACATTCACAGTAGTTTTGGTTGGTATGATTTTGAGCGTAAGACATTTTGAAAGACTCCTGTTGATAATTAATTGTTTGTTGATTGGTTATAGATTTTGAAAGAATTGACTTATGCAGTTGTTTTAGGTAATGCTTTTTATCAATTCTTCCTATTTCTTAATAGCTTGCTGGTAAAGATTCTTGGTTAGAACATGGTAATTCCTGCTGAGGATAGCATTGAGGAGCTTTTCCTCTAACTTCTGGTACTAACAGTAAATCTGGTTCAATTACAACAGCCAATTTTTGCTTGGTAACAGGTACTGGATTTATGTAAACCGGAGAATCGATGGTGATGGGAATATTTAATTTAATCGGAATGGTGAATTCACATTCACAGTAGTTTTGGTTGGTATGATTTTGAGCGTAAGACATTTGAAAGTACTCCTGTTGATAATTAATTGTTTGTTGATTGGTTATAGATTTTGAAAGAATTGACTTATGCAGTTGTTTTAGGTAATGCTTTTTATCAATTCTTTCTGTTATGTAGTAGAAAACAAGGAAATCAACTTATGCAGTAAGCGAATATCCTGAGTGTAGAATCTAAATTTACTTTAAGTACTCGCTTTTTGAGTTGATTGCTTGTCGCAACGGTTATAATCTTTACCCTGATTTTGTTTACTAATGAATTCATCAACTCTCTGCAATCGGATTACGAAAAGCTTTTGGTACACAAAGGGGTAATATTTTCCTAAACAATATCAGGACTTACGCAAAGCCCCCCAATTCATGGGGGGGTTGGGGGGATCTAAAATGTCTGGAATACTATATTTTCCGTTATTGCTGCGTAAGTCCTAAACAATATATTAGACATCTCCGGAAATGAAAAATACCCCTCTCCAAACCTCTCCCCCACGCTTGAGAGAGGCTTAAAAAACCCCCATTCCCTCATAGGGAAGGGGGGTAGGGGGGCTCGCGGTTTGCGTGTAATTTGAAACCATAGAAATGTTTTCCGGAGATGTCTATTTTACGTTCAGGTAAGTTTTTTATAATCAAACTAAGACGAAAGATGCATTAATTCAACTTTCGTAACCCGATTACCATCTACTGCTATTTTCTGAATACATCCTTGCAATAAAGCTTTTTTATCCTCTAAGAGCAATCCTTGCCAAAATTCTGGATTGGAAAATGCTCGAATAATTCGCTCTTTAGCAATCAGATACTGCACGGAATCATTGCTTTGTGTAGCTAAAAGATTGGCTATCTGCATCCTCATATCTTCTTTGGCTTTTTCAATGGCTGGGTTTGATGGTAGTGCTTCGAGAGTATTTAAAGATGCTCTAAGGGTTTTCACGGATGCTGGTTCTGATATTACTTTCGTTTCTTGCTCAACCAATCCCGCTAACCGTTCGGCTTCTTTAACTAAATGTTCGATGACTTCTTTTTCTAAGCTATCGGAAGAAATCATCTGTTTGTTATCACAAGCACCCGTGCGATAAAAACTACATTGATAATGGTGTCTGATAAAATTTTTTTTCTTAACCAATTTTTTGCACTGACGACTGTAAGCTGCACCGCAACGCTGGCATTTCACTAAGTTTGCGAACGGATTCGTATATTTTTGTTCGCTAGCCCATCGGTTATTGCGATTTGAGCGAATTATCGTTTTAATGCGTTCGTGTTCTTCATGAGTAATAATTGCTTCATCCTCATGTGTTCCCCATGTAACTTCCCATTCATCGAAGGGTTTGCGATGTCCTTTGGAGCTAACAACAGTATTATATAGCGTTCCTCCTGCATAGATAGGATTAACAAGAATTGAACGCAAACCAGAAACCGACCATTTTAAACTTGTGTGGGGATAGCGCAGATTTAAGCCGCTTCCACGGGATTTATTGATATTTTTCAAAATAATTTCATCTTCTTCCCCTAAAACGTTAATTTTCTCGTTGCGGGATTTGGGAACAGCATTTGCTTGAATCCCAAAAATCTCGTGTAGTTTTTTCACAGTTTGGGATACCGTACCTACTGCAAAAAACGTGTCAAATACCATTCTCATTAATTGCGATCGCGATAGTTCAACTTCTCCTTCAATAATACAAACACAGGGGCTATCATCTCTTTTATATTTATCATTTTCAACCTCATATCCTAGTGGAGAATTCCAGTGAGCTTTTTTATTTGCTTTGCGAGTATCTCGTTCTTTTTTGACTCGCATTCCTAACATTTTGACTTCATATTTACTCGCTGCCAATCTGACATCAATTGTCAATTCTCCACCAATACTTGAAATATCAAAAGGCTCATCAATTGCAGTCGGCTCAATACCTTTTTTTTTCAAAGCATCCATTAACCGATAAAAAGTCATGGATGATGAAGTTAAACGATCAATTCTAATAAATAATAACTTTGAAACTTTGCCTTTTCCTAATGCATTAATATCTTCAATTAACCGTAAAAGTCCTTTGCGCTTGTCGCTAGTACGACTTTCAACGTCATAATATAACTTCGTCGCTCCCGCACTCCGCAAACGGCGCATTTGTTTAATCAAAGCTCCTTCATCGTCTGCTTGCTCATCCGTGCTAACGCGAGCATATCCCCAAACGTCCATACAGCAAACCTTACAGCAATATTTGTTCTTATCTTATATTTTACCCGATAGTAAGCATATTAGTTCTTTACTGTTCACCGAGCCTGTAGACTTCATGATCGGTAACTCCTACGGTAAGTACTTGGAGCGCGATACCAAGACTCCTTTAATCAGAGTTGGTTATCCTATCATGGATCGTCACAATCTACACCGCTACTCTACTATTGGTTATGAAGGTACAATCAACCTAATTACCTGGGTTGTAAACGCTATCTTTGAAGAAATTGATCGCAGCACCAATATTCCTTCCAAGACAGATATTTCCTTCGACTTAATTCGTTAGAAATTGAGTTAACCAGCGAATATCGCTGGTATTTTGAAAAATAGGAAATGGTAATTAAGGATGAGGTATAAAGGCTCAAGTATGAAGTAGTATTTTCATCCTTCATCCTTTATACTTCTGACTTCCTTTTTTACCTTTTTCTTTTTTTAAGGGGCATTAAGCATTAAGCATTAAGCATTAAGCATTGGGTATTGCTAATTGCTAATTGCTAATTGGGAATAGAAATAAACAAATAAAGCTATTAAATAATGTTAGTAATATCAACCATTTAGATCGCGCATTAATTTGTATTTTACTAGCGGACAAGATGCCCGCACTACAATTAGTTCACAAAATTTGAATCTACAAATTAAAATATTTTTAGCTCGTAACCTGTTTCCAATGCCCCATGCCCAAATACCAATTACCAATTACCAATTACCAATTACCAATTACCAATTAATCATACTTTACTATTAGGCTTAAAAAATGAAAATGACTCAAAGTAAAATCAACGAACTACTAACCGAACCAGGGTGCGAACACAATAACCAAAAAAATGGAGAGAAGAAAAATAAAGCTTGTAAGCAACAAGCGCAACCCGGAGCAGCCCAAGGGGGTTGTTCTTTTGATGGAGCAATGATTGCTTTAGTTCCGATTACCGATGCTGCTCATTTGGTACACGGACCTATAGCTTGCGCTGGTAATTCTTGGGGTAGTCGCGGTAGCCTTTCCTCTGGTCCCATGCTTTACAAAACAGGCTTTACTACCGATTTAAACGAAAATGATGTCATCTTCGGTAGCGAGAAAAAGCTCTACAAAGCTATTCAACACGTACAACAAAATCATAACCCCGCAGCCATATTTGTTTACTCCACCTGTGTAACAGCATTAACAGGCGAAGATATAGATGCAGTTTGCAAAGCTGCCGCCAAGAAAGTTGGTATTCCTATTATTCCCGTCAACGCACCAGGTTTTATTGGTAGTAAAAATCTGGGAAATCGTCTGGCTGGAGAAACTTTATTAGAGTATGTTGTCGGTACTTCTGAACCGGAACACACCACACCATACGATATTAATCTAATTGGTGAATATAATATCGCTGGCGAAATGTGGAATGTTACGCCAATTTTAGAAAAATTAGGCGTTCGCGTTTTAAGTAAAATTACAGGTGATGCTCGTTACAAAGAGGTTAGTTATGCCCATCGTGCCAAGCTGAACGTAATGATTTGCTCCAAAGCCATGATTAATATGGCGCGGAAAATGGAGGAGCGTTACGGCATTCCTTATATAGAAGAATCTTTTTACGGCGTAGCTGATATGAACCGCTTTTTAAGAACTGTAGCAAGTAAGTTAGGAGATGCCGATTTACAGGAGCGGACTGAAAAATTAATTGCAGAAGAAACTGCAAAGTTAGATGAAAAATTAGCTCCCTATCGTGCCCGGTTGAAAGGCAAGCGCGTTGTACTTTATACCGGAGGCGTGAAAAGCTGGTCGATTATTTCGGCTGCTAAAGATTTGGGAATGGAAGTTGTTGCTACTAGTACAAAGAAAAGTACCGAAGAAGATAAAGCCAAAATTAAGGACTTGCTCGGTAAAGACGGCATTATGATGTCCAAAGGCAACCCCCAGGAATTGATCCGAGTAATTGGCGAAACCAAAGCAGATATGCTGATTGCAGGCGGTAGAAATCAATACACTGCTCTCAAAGCCAGAATTCCTTTCCTCGACATCAACCAAGAACGACATCACGCTTATGCAGGTTATGACGGCATGGTTAATATGGCGCGAGAATTAGATGAAGCTCTTTACAGTCCAGTTTGGCAGCAGATACGTCAACCCGCTCCTTGGGAAATCAGTGAGCAGTTGCCAGTAAACAGTAAACAGTAAACAGTTAGCAGTAATTAAACGGAGATTTGGGGCAGTGGGAGCGTCTCGCTCCCTATAAAAAAATACTTAGATAATTATTTTTACAAATTCCCTGTTCCCTACTCCCCATTCCCCAATTTAAAACCCAAAACTATTAACCTTTAACCTTTAACCTATAAATTATGGCTATTGTCGCGACTCAAAATAAACCAGTTATAGTAAATCCTCTTAAGCAAAGCCAAACCTTGGGTGCAACTTTAGCCTTTTTAGGATTGAAAGGTATGATACCTCTAGTCCACGGTTCACAAGGATGTACGGCTTTCGCTAAAGTTGTATTAGTACGGCATTTTCGAGAGAGTATTCCTCTTTCTACTACGGCGATGACGGAAGTCTCTACTATTTTGGGTGGAGAGGATAATGTCGAGCAAGCAATATTAACTTTAGTCGAAAAGGTACACCCTGAAATTATTGGGCTTTGTACTACGGGGCTGACGGAAACTAGAGGGGATGATATGGAAAAAATCCTCAGAGATTTCCGTAAAAGTCATCCTCATTTAGACGAGTTACCAATTTTGTTAGTCTCCTCGCCAGATTTTAAAGGAGCGCTGCAAGATGGATATGCTGCTGCCGTAGAAAGCATGGTTCGCGAACTTCCTCAAAAAGGTGAAATTAGACCGAATCAAGTTAATATCTTGATCGGTTCTGCTTTTACCCCAGGGGATTTACAGGAAGTCAAAGAAATCGTTAGTGCTTTTGGATTAATTCCTATTGTTGTACCCGATCTTTCGGCTTCATTAGATGGACATCTAGATGATTCGTATAGTCCGATCACGGGCGGTGGTACCACTTTGGCGCAACTGCGTAAAATGGGCAGTTCGGCTTTTACTATTGGGATCGGTGAAAGTATGCGAGGTGCGGCAGAAATTTTAGATAAACGCTTTGCAATTCCTTACGAATTATTTACAGAGCTAACTGGATTAGATGCTGTAGATAACTTTTTACAAGCCCTATCAGATGTTAGTGGTGTTAGCGTTCCAGAAAAATATCGTCGCCAACGTCGTCAATTACAAGACGCGATGCTCGATACTCACTTTTTCTTTGGTCGCAAGCGGGTATCCTTAGCATTAGAACCCGATTTGCTTTACACAACGGCTAATTTTATGCAATCAATGGGAGCAGAAATTCAAGCCGCAGTCACCACTACACGTTCTCCTTTATTGGAAAAACTCAAGATGGAAAAAGTGATTATTGGTGACTTAGAAGATTTTGAGCAAGTTGCCACGGGTTCTGATTTATTAATAGGTAACTCTAACGTCAAAACAGTTTCTCATAAGTTAAATATTCCTCTTTATCGCCAAGGTATTCCTATATTTGACCGTTTAGGTATAGGTCAATTTAATAAAGTTGGCTATCGGGGAACTATGCGAATTTTGTTTGACATTGGCAATATCTTTTTAGAGCAAGAGGAAATGAGTGTAAAACACTAATTATGGTTAGTGCTTAGTTGTTAGTTGTTAATGGTTATGAGTTAGGAATTAAGAGTTAAAAATTATTTGACCTTTAGCCTTTCACTTTTGAATTTTGACTTTTGACCTTTAACCTTTGACCTAATTTAAAGGAGTAATACGTATGAAAATTGCCTTTACGACGAACGATAACGTTCATATTAATGCTCATTTTGGTTCAGCAAAAGCGATTGATGTTTATGAAATCTCGGACGAAGGTTATCATTTTTTAGAAACTCTTTCCTTTGGTGGCGAACTGAAAGAAGATGGTAATGAAGATAAATTAGTACCGAAATTAAAAGCCTTAGAAGATTGCACCATCATTTATGTTACAGCAATCGGAGGTAGCGCTGCTGCTCGCTTAATTAAAAAGGGTGTAACTCCAGTTAAAGCGCGTTCCGAACAAGATGAAATCAAAGAACTGTTAGAAAGATTGGTGCAAACTCTCAAAGGAAGTCCCCCACCTTGGTTGCGTAAAGCTTTACAAAAACAAGACCGTAACTTTGAAGATGAATTAGAAGAGGATGCAACTGTATGAACCCAAATAATAGTGTGAACGGTACGGCGACTAGCGATGTCTTAAGTTCTGCTTTTATTAAGGCATTAGTGCAGCAAATTCGAGGCTTAGATACTTACGGAACTTATAAGAAGTGGTCGGATGATTTACTTCTTAAACCTTACATTGTTACCAAACAAGACAAACGCAAAATTTCTGTTGAGGATGAAGTAGATCCTAGAACAATATCGCGAATCAATGCTTTTTACCGCGCTATAGCAATTCGCATCGAACAGGAAACTGGTTTGCTATCGCAGGTTGTTGCCGATTTGAATCATGAAGGTTTCGGATGGGTATTAGTATTTTCCGGTCGTCTTTTGTTAGTTAAAAAGACTATGCGGGATGTCCATAGATTTGGTTTTAATTCTTTAGAAAAATTAGCAGAAGAAGGAGATATTTTAGTGCAGAAAGGCGTTGAATTAGCTCAGCGATTTCGCGAAGTAGGAGAACTATAAATAATTCTTAGGGAGTAGGGAGTAGGGAGTAGAGAGTAGGGAGTAGTAACTAGCGATTTGCGAGTTAGTTAGTCTTGTCTCTCCAAAGTCTCCTTGTCTCCCCATCACCCCATCCCCCTATCTCCCCATGCCCCATGCCCTATGCCCAACATTAGGAGATGTCTATGGCTCAAACCGAAGAAACAACAAATATTGAAGAGTTAAAAAAAAAGATCAAGCGTCTTAATAGTAAAGCAGGTCAAATGAAAATGGACTTGCACGATTTGGCGGAAGGTTTACCTACTGATTACGAAAACCTGATGGGAGTAGCTGAGGCTACTTACAAAATATATTGTGAATTAAACGAACTTAAACAACAATTGAAAACAATGGAGTAACTTATAATGGCTCAAAGCTTCTCAGAATTCAAGAAGTTAGTAGATGCAGAAGATTATTTCAAATTTTTTGAATTGGAATACGACCAACAAGTCGTACACGTTAATCGTCTGCATATCTTACAAAAGTTTTCTAAATTTATCGAAGAAATTGACAAGAATAATTCCGAACTTAAAGACTCAGAATTATTAGGTAAATATCGTGAAGCATTAGAGAATGCTTATCAGCTATTTATAGAGTCAACACCCCAAGAACAAAAACTTTTCAAAGTGTTTCACCAGAAGCCAAAAAATGTAGTCAAGCTGACAGAAATTGATTCGGATTAGGAGGTAAATATTGTGGTAAACCTAACACCTACCGAGTTGGAACGCTATAGTCGCCAGATGTCACTCCCTAATTTTGGTGAATTAGCGCAAAAGCGTTTAAAGTCAGCTACGGTTCTGGTTACGGGTGTGGGAGGATTAGGCGGTACGGCTGCACTTTACCTTGCGGTTGCAGGCGTAGGAAGACTAATCCTCGTTAGAGGAGGTGACTTGCGGCTTGATGATATGAATCGTCAAATTCTCATGACTCACGATTGGGTAGGAAATCCTAGAGTTATTAAAGCTAAGGAAACCCTACAAGCTATCAATCCTGACATTGAGATAGAAACAATTCACGATTACATCAATCCGGATAATGTAGACTCGTTAGTACAGCAAGCCGATATGGCTTTGGATTGCGCTCACAACTTTACAGAGCGTAACTTGTTAAATGAAGCTTGCGTTCGCTGGCGAAAGCCAATGGTAGAAGCCGCTATGGATTCAATGGAGGCTTATTTAACTACAATTATTCCTGGTGTAACTCCCTGCCTATCATGCCTATTTCCAGAGAAACCTGATTGGGATAGACGTGCATTTTCAGTGTTAGGTGTAGTTTCGGGTACTTTAGCTTGTCTAACAGCTCTAGAAGCTATCAAGTTAATTACCGGGTTTAGTCAGCCTCTATTATCGCAATTACTAACGATAGATTTTACCAGAATGGACTTTGCTAAACGTCGCTCTTATCGCGATCGCGAATGTCCGGTATGCGGTAATAGCGCTCCTTGGAGGTATTCCCACTCTCAACCTGTGGAAGCCACTGGTAACATCAAGTTTTAATTTTGGATTTTTTATCGGTTTTAAGCCTCCTTACGATCGTTAACTTGGTTGAGTGTTAATTTCAACTAAGTCAAAAACAGTTAATCCAAAATCCAAAATTCCAGCATCAATGCAGAAAGATTGATTTTTCATTCCTCAAGCAAAAGCAATCATCATCTACAAATACGGAGAAACAGCCATGACCATTAGTTTGACAGAAACAGCAGCACAACGTTTAAGCTCGTTTTTACAAAGTACCTCAACTTCGGAAAACGAAAAGCCTAAAGGTATCCGAGTCTCCGCTAAAGATGGTGGTTGTAACGGCTACGAATATGCAATGAACACTACCAGTAAGCCTGCTGCTGATGATTTGGTGGTTAAACAAGACGACATAACCATTTATGTTGATGCAAAAAGTGCGCCGTTATTGGAAGGGATGGTAATCGATTTTATCGAAGGCATGATGGAAAGCGGCTTTAAGTTTACTAATCCCAATGCAACCAGCACCTGCGGTTGTGGCAAGTCATTTGAAGCTGGTGACGGTACCCCTGGCGGTACACCTTGCAATCAATAAATTGTTAATTAGTGGTTAGTGGTTAGTGGTTAGTAGTTAATAGTTCGTGGCTCCCACGCATTAGTCAAATATCTAAGAGCTTATAACTTCTTCACAGTAAGCTGTTTTAGATCGGTTGCCCTTCATTAACTAACAACTTTTAACTAATAACTAACAACTAACAATTAACAACCAAAACTTATACGTAGTTTGAGGAGAACAGAAACATGGCTAGTTACGAAGTTAGATTGATCAACAAAAAGGAAGATTTAGACACCACAGTAGAAATTGACGAAGAAACCACCATTTTAGAAGGAGCAGAAGAAGCTGGTATTGAATTACCTTTCAGTTGCTCAAGTGGTTCTTGCTCAAGCTGTGTTGGTAAAGTAGTTGAAGGTGAAATCGATCAATCCGACCAAATCTTTTTGGATGACGAGCAAATGTCCAAAGGATTCGCTTTACTTTGCGTCACCTATCCCCGCTCTAACTGCACAATTAAAACTCATCAAGAACCTTACTTGGTATAAAGTTTTGATTTAACAATTACAAAATAGTTTAATTTTTAGTCATAGCTTTAATTAGCTATGGCTTTTTTATTTGGTAATTGGTAATTGGTAATTAAGAATTGGGCATTGGACATTGGTAATGTAGATTTTTCTACTCGATTCTAAAATATCACAACTTTGGAATCAGAAACTCAAAACTATAAAATCTCACTCAAAAAGAATTAAGAAATTAGTTTTACCCATTACCCATTACCCATTACCCATTACCCATTACCCATTACCCATTACCTAAATTAATTAATCAATACCAACCATAACGTCTGTTGCTTTAACTACAATATAAGCCTCTTTCCCTAAAGAAAGATGCATTTGGTCTGCGGATGATTTAGTAATAACTGAAACTACTTCTACTCCAGGTGCTATTTCTAAAGTTACCTCAGTGCTAACAACTCCAGGTATAATCTTTTTGACAGTTCCTTTTAAGTTATTGCGAGCGCTCACTTTCATGGTTTTATTTTTGTTTAGTAATTTTATACTTTATTATCTTATCAAAACAAGATTTTTCATATGATTTATTTCAACTTTTCTTCATGATTATTCAATCATTCTTTACTTTAATTTACGTGTATTAACTTTAACAAAATGTCAAAATCAAAGGATGATCAATCTATGAATGATGTTGCTCCTCGGAGTTGGTCGGATTATTACAAAGCTGTTGCGAATCGTCCACCCAGAGAAACTCTACTCACTGCTTTGACAAATTTTGAACGAGATACTCCTCAAGCTGAATCGAAAATAGCTGTTGATTTGGGCTGTGGAGAAGGGCGAGATACGGTGGAATTGCTGCGTCGGGGTTGGAATGTTATGGCTATTGACGGCGAACAAGAAGCTATTACCGAGTTGTTACAGCGTTCCGATATCAATACGGAGCTTTTACAAACTCATGTTGCTCAGTTTGAAAATATTCAGTTATCTTTTGCTGTTAATTTAATCAACGCTAGCTTTAGCCTTCCATTTTGCGAACCGAAAAGTTTTCCCGATTTATGGAGCAAAATCGTCTGTAGTTTAGCTCGCGGCGGTCGTTTCAGCGGTCATTTGTTTGGCGATCGCGATTCATGGGCAACTGATTCTACTATGAACCATCATACCTTATCGGATGTCAAATTATTTTTAAAACCTTTTGAAATCGAATTACTCAAGGAAGAAGATCATCTGGGCAAAACTGCTTTAGGCAAGGAAAAGCATTGGCATATTTTTCACATTGTCGCACGTAAAAAATAAATTGTAATTGTGACGAGGCAGCTTTGCTGTAGGCAAAAATTCAATCAGCAATTAAAGCCTTTATTCCACTTTCTACTCTTCTCTTACCGCTATAAATATTGCGAATAATTATCGTTAATTAGCTGACAAATTTATATGTTACAAAAAAATAGTATCGGTGGATTCTTTTTTTTTATTTGTTGTGTTTATTATAGGTCTAGCTCAAAACATAGATTCCCTAAGCGTGAGATATTGCTTTTTTTATAGCGGACACTATCTAAGTACAATTACTACTTCAATTTATGTTCGGAACAGATATTTACATTTGTTTTTCGATTGTCATCAATTTAGTATTGATATCAATTTAGGCAGCTACAGTAAAAATTGTTTGACTTGTTGGATAACTCTCAAAAATAATATCCTTAAGAGAATCCGACCTGAAGGGAGTGAGTAGTAGTAATTAATATTACCGCTAACAAAGCTCGCATCTGCCTTTGACAAACATTGGAAAACCCTTACAGAGGAATCTTTCCATCGACCAAACAATAGGATTATCCCCAAAATGCGATCGACGCAAGGGTTGTTTTTCCTATAATTTTTTACCCTTCATGACTGCAATCGTTTATTTATTACATCAATTTATTTGTGTATTTTACGCGATGAACAAAAAATAACTAATAATGCTTCTATCATCAACTATGTGGAAAATCTAACCATTTTTTACATAAAGGTAAGGATTAAGTTAAGCAAGTGAATTGAATGTTAAAAGGTTAAAGGATAGGTTATTTATCCGTAACTGAACATTTTTTTTAATCATATACTAACTCTATTGATTGTATGTGATTATAATAGTTGAGGGAGTATTCGATTATAGAAATATTGATTGTAAGTAAATATTCTTTGGCTAAATATGTATTTAGCTAATTTTTTGGTTTTTGATTATTGCTTGTATAGCAGTATTTTATGCCAAGAGAAAATATAGAATATTTGGCTACAGTTCAATATTCGATCTATGCTATTGTAATTTGAGTTTGAAAGAATCAATAAACACTCTAAACAAATGAACAATAAGTATTTCTTTCAGAATGATGATTTGGGGCCATTTCAACCTTCATCGGCAGATATTATATTGCGTCAGCAGTTGGAAAAATCTTTAAGTAAGTTCTTCTACGAAAACTGCGATCGCAAAATTCGCGATTTGTTATCTGTCTGTCGCTGGTATGTTAGTACCCATACCTCTGCAATGACTCTGGTGATTGAATGTCCGGATCAAGTTACCAACTGGCGGGTTTTACAAAAAATGGTAGCAATGGCATCATTACTAGACAATATTACTAGCAATGCCAAAATTCGCGTTTGTCCCCCCAGTAGCGAAGGAATGCCTTTTGAAATGAGGGTAGATGAATTATCTGTTTATCACCAAGACTCAGCTTGAAACAGTGCCATCACACGACCTGCTATTTCCCAATGATTACCTTAATTTGTTCAAACACGACATCGGCTGAATGCTTTACGGCATGACTCAACTCCCAACCAAAATCAAGATTTGCTGCTTCAATTAAATAGACAGTGACAAAAAGGGGAAAATCGTCTTGATATATTTTTTTTCCAGCAGCTATTGCATTATCCCAGCGAAAATCATGTAAGTTGTAACTGGGTTCTGATAGAGCTTCCAACTCTTTGCCTGGAACTTTAAATACAGCACCTGGTTCGGAATTAGTCGAACTCGCATCAATAATTATTAGGTGTTTGCTACCTCTTGCTTTGAACATGACTTCCATCCCTGCGGTTCCGCAGTCATAAACTTTCACATGGGGATGAGGATATGTGGCGAGATATTGCTGTAGGCGTTGAGCTATAATTACGCCTACGGCATCATCATTGCGGTTAAGGTTTCCGCAACCAATAATTGTGAGGTTTTTTTGGTCATTAATCATCTACAATTATTATTTTTGAATTCCATCGTTCTTATAGGTAAATTCTTTACCGCCAGAACGATCGACGAACATATAGACGTGGAGCGGGACAAAACAGGTTTACGCGCCTTATTGCCAGATTTACACAGAATTATATAAATAACCCTTAAGAAGCTAGATTTATCAGTTCAGCCATTTTGTTTGTTTTCCTATTCTACATACTTTTTGAACAATATTTTTTTATTTTGAAAGAAAAATAAAATAAAAATAATTTATTAACATTTCGATTAACATCTATAAAGATATTTTTTAGTATGCAGATTTACAAAAGTTGGGTATTAAAGAGAGTAGGGAACAGGGAATAGGGAATAGAGAATAGGGAATATTAAAAGGAGGCGTAGCACTGCTACCTCTCTACATTATTAGATATGAATTAACGTATTAACCAACGCTGGTGGTATGCTCTTCTAACAAAGCTTTAGCGCGGGGCTTGTAAAGTCAGTGGAATAATGACTCTACATAGCGCAACATATTTTCGCAGTTGTCTCCAGAAATATAATTGTACAAACTAAAGGTTTTTGCGAGAGATAGTAAGCGGTTGGAGTGAATCTTCCAGGTGTAGTTATCGTAAACTCGCTAGATACCTTTTTGGGAAAATTCATTCCAGTTAACTTTGTCTTGGATGATTTCTAAAAGTCCTCCAAAGCGAGTTGCGAAAATGGGAAGTCCGTTAATCATTGCTTCGAGTACTGTTAAACCGAAAGCTTCAAACAACGCTGGTTGAACAAAAATACCTTGGCGATCGCCGATTATCCTGCTTATTTCTCCGGAGTCGCTTTTTGTTAACCGCACTTCCAACCAGCGGATTTTACCTTGTAAATTGTACTTATCGATAATTTGATAAAGCTTTTCGATTTAGTTTACCGTTAGTGTAATTACCAACGATTAAATCTGGCTTACCTGCAAACTCTGCTAATAATTCTCTTTCCGAATCAGTAGCAAAAGATTCTAAATAAGGATAGATTTCAAAGCGAGAAATCCAATTTTGAGTAATTTCTGGTTGAGATTCGCGGAAAGGAACTCGTAAAATCCAGCAGTTTTTACTACCGTATATTTTTTCTAATCTTCGTTCGCAACTGGCATCTTCGCTATTTGGAATCAAACGTGTAAGTACAATTATTTTCTGTTCGATTTTACCAAGTACATCAAGTCCACCAAGTTTGGCATTTTCCTCGATTTGTTTTTCTAATTCCTTTACCCGATCGAGAACATAAACGACTTGTTGTCCAAACCATCCGTGGGGAGAAGTTACCAAAACCTTGAAAATCAACGGAATTCGGGACATGAATTTTTCTAAGATTTCATCGTCTGCCGAATCAATTAATTGCGAGAGTAATTCCAGAGTTTCCCGTGCCCTTGCAGCAGTATTTCCCCAACCAGGTTCAAATCCAAAACTGCGTAATTCAAAGCGAAAGTTTTCAAAGGATGTATGAGCCGGATATTTGTCTAAAAGGTCAATTACTCGTTTTACTTTTTCAGATAGCTGAGATTTATTGTTGATGCGTTCGTTAATTAATAGCTGTTGATTGTTATATTTGTGCAGCTTGAGAAAGTTGAACAAAGCTTCTTGGCAAGTACCGCAATTGCCATCAAACAATTTACTGGATAAATAGCGATTGAGATAATCAACTCCATTACCAATTTTGTTTGAGTCTCGGAGGCTCGGAGAGCAATCTAACAAAGGTTGAAAATCAATTTTTAATACATCGTCTTGAGAATAATTAGAATCAAGCAGTTTGTCTCGTAAATTGAGTAACTCTTGAATATCTATAGGTTCTAACGTTAGATCGTCCAACAGACGATAAGCTTCTTGAGTCGCGATTTTAGGACGAATGACTAAATAAACACTTTCGTTGTCTAAAATAATTTCTTGAGTTGAGTAAACTAACTTACCTAAATCCGAGTTGCTATATAAATCCTTATTATCTTCGTCGATATCGCAATATTTATAAAAAGCAATCAAAACGTCGTTACGAAGTAGATAACGCTTTTCGGATTGACGCAATAGACTAGTAAATTCACGCAAATTCTTTTTTTCGTGGCTATCTAGTACGTTTTGAATTAAATTAGACATCTTAATTTACGCTCCGTGGATAAATTGCTGAAATTGTTGGTTGAGATTGAGTAAGTAGATACAGCAAAGCTGGAGTTAATAGCTCATAAGTATTTAAACTTAAGCAGAAGCTATTAACAATAAGCATTTATAACATTTGCATTTATCTTCTTGGAAAGAAATATTTCTGTTTCAAGAAGCGCTAATTCTGTTAATTTTCCACTTAGCCTTCATAGCTTAAACTGTGTGGCTTAAGTAGATTTAAAGGGAACAGATTAAATGTGATGATTTCTTTATTGGTTGTAACTGACTTCAGTGTAAATAGTCAACGATTTTACAAAACTTTAAACATTTACTTATAGTAGTTCTACCAACAGCATTATAGATGAGAATAACCGTTTTGAGCCGATTGTGGACTCAAAATAAATCTACCTAAAATGCTTTGGGAGCAAGGTTTTCACTATATTAAATCTATAAATATACTAGTTTAGCTAATATATGTTATCGATTGATTAACATGAATTAAGCGATACATACAAGTGTAGAAAATAACTAATTTTATTTGAGAAATTTTTATTGATTAGTTAAAGATACGGATTTTACATAAAAAACCCGGTTTTTCGCCAAAACCGGGTTGATAATTTTTCAATTATTTAAGACTACTATTTTTTGATGGGTTTGTAGTTGGGACTTTAGTCCTAAATCCGAGCGAAGACAGCGCTTACTACGAACCGATTAGTACAGGTCAAAATTAATGGAACAGAGCTTTGGCTAGTACTATTACTTATGCCGACAATTTAACGTTATGTTCTTGAGCAATTTGAGAAAGCTTTTCAAACTGCTGCTCGGAAGCTTTGGTTATTAATTCTTCCGCTTGTTTTTCGTCATTTCCCTCAGCAGGAAACAAATGCTTAACGTAAAGTGAAACAAAATCAACCATTGCTGGTAAGCCAGATAAGGAATGGTTATCAGCTTGCTTTCCAGCAAATGTTGCTACCAATCCAGTTCTGATATCCTTTCTTGTCATATCCATAAATTGACCGACAAGTTCAGGAATATAGTCTTCTGTTGGTAATTCTCCTAATTTTGTTTCATTAGGAGTAAATTCGTATCCCGCTTCCCTTGCTTGTTGAGTAACGCACCACTGGGTAAATTCTTGAAGTGCTGCCTCGGGAAGATTGGCAAAATGTTCGTGTAATGCTTTGGGCATGGTTTATTTTTGTATGAATTGTATTTGTGTAGGGAATAAGAAAGAAAAACCTCTCTCCAAACCTCTCTCCGGAGCAGGAGAGAGGCTTTAATTGTTAAAATCTTGCCCCTTCCCTGCAAGGGAAAGGGGTTGGGGGTTAGGTATTATGCAGTCCGAAAACGCGCTAATTCTTCACCCGTTTTCGCGTCGTGAGCGTGTACGGTACATACCAAACAAGAATCGAACGAACGAGCTACATGACCTATTTCCACTGGATCTGTTGAGTCAAAAACAGGTGTACCTATCAAAGCTTCTTCGATGGGGCCGCGTTTTCCTTCACCGTCACGAGGGCCGATATTCCAAGTCGAAGGAGCCATAATTTGATAATTTTTAATCTTGCCACCTTCGATATCTATCCAGTGACACAAAGCTCCTCGCGATGCTTCGGTAGCACCCCAACCGCGTCCGTCTTGTTCTTTTGGCTTGATATACCAAGAATCATTTAAACGAAATTCTTTCAAACAACGCTCGGCTTGACGGTAAAGCTTAACAACTTCGTGGACTCTTGCTAGCTGACGTATATGGATACTAGCACCACCCATTTGCTTAAAAGCATCAAGGATAAATCCATCATAATGTTGCCAAGTTTCCCCGTGAGTACCACCTGCTACCAATTGACGCGCTAACGGGCCAGCTTCTAAGCGTCCGTAATCGATGTGAGTTACCGCAGTTCCCCAGGAATAGGCATTCTCAAAATCTTTCTTATTGTTTTGAGTAGGTCGAGTATTGCGATCGTAAGGGTGAACGTCCCCCGTACCTTCGTCATACCAGGAATGCGTGGTGTTTTCGCGGACGAAGCCGTGATTCATCGGAGTGTGAGTATCGCTGTAGCTGTCATACACCCCACTCTTCATAATCATAGCGGCATTTCGTCCTTCAACGGTGGGATTTTGGTATTTGACTTCATGAGGTAAATATCCCCAAGTAACGTATTTACCCAAACCCGCACCATATTTATGCAACCCGATATCCAAACCCATCCGCCAATAAAAACCCAAATCCGAATTAGCATGATTTGGACTTTCATCGAGCCAATTCATAAAATCTTCATAGGTTTGGATTTCTTCGTAACGTTCCAAAGAACAACCCAACCAAACTGGTTCGAGCCAATTAGTACGAAAATATTCCAGAATTGACCAAGCACGGGTTACGTCAGTTAAAGTCGGAGCGCACATCACCCCACCAGGCACCATATAACTGCTGTGGGGCCATTGTCCGCCAAACAAAGCGTAAATTTCCACGGGTTTGCTAGAAATGGTGATGCCAATTTCATAAGACTTACCCGTAAACGGTGCAAAACGGCGACAAGCTTCTTGATAGAAATGGCTGTGCCGATACTTTTTATTAGTTAGATCGATCGCAAAAAGTCCATAGAAATAGCGGGGAATACTCTGTATAGTCTCGACAATCTGACCGATGTTTCTCGCCAAAATAGCATTGCGCGGAACTTCAGTTTTCCATGCAGTATCTAAAGCCCAAGCTCCACTAGTCAAATGTGAAGCGCCGCAGATACCGCAAACACGGGGTGTCACGATTAACCCAGCCTGTGGATCTTTACCCCGCAAAATCACTTCAAATCCGCGAAATAATTCCGCGTGCGTCCAAGCGTTGACGACTTGTCCATCATCGATATCAACTCTTACATCTAAATCGCCTTCAACTCTTCCGAGAGGCGAAATGTCTAATGTTTCTACTGTCATAATTTTGTTGGTAGTTAGTAGTTAGTAGGGAGTTAAAAATTAATCATTATCTCCCATGCCCAATTCCCAAATTTTAGACTGTAAAAAAGTCTTCTTCTGCCCAAGCTGGCATTGAGTCTTTTGCTGCCATTGTTAAAACAGCGTAGTCTTTCTTATTTACTCCTGTTGGTAAATCTTTAGGAACTCCTAATACAGTTTGAGTTTTGAATACAGTTCCCGGTTTAAGATCGTAAAAGGGAAATTCTGGTTCGGTGCATCCCAAACAAGGTACTCCGGCGCGGGTTTTTGATGAGACGCGATTCCATAAGATGCGATTGCAGGAAGAATGAGTCATGGGTCCGCGACACCCAATATCATAAAATAGGCATCCTTTACGCTGACCAAATTCTGTGGTGGATGCTTTGTAAGCAAAATGTATGTTTCTCGTGCAACCTGTCTGTGTATATGTGTTGAAGAAAGTTTGCGGACGATGCAGGTCATCAAGAACAATATCGCCGATTCTGCCAGTTGCGATCGCGACCAAAATTTGAGTTATCCAGTCAGGGTGGGCTGGGCAGCCGGGAATATTTATCACGGGTAAACCAGACTTTGACCGAAAATCTTTACCTAAAAATCCGCCTTCTTCTCGTTTGAGATATTGCAATCCGGTTGAATCGGTGGGATTTGGAGCCATTGCGGGAATTCCTCCCCAGCAAGCACAGTCTCCCACCGCTACAACAAAATTGGCAACGTGAGCAAGGTCGCTCAACCAATCTTTCATCGGGCGATCGGCGAATCTATTCCATTCTCCCGTACCGTTGGGAGCATTGATTACAGAACCTTCAAAAACTAGAATGTCGAGAGGTTTTTTACCTAAAAGACATTCCCATAACATTGTCTGTAAATCAATACCCAACTCCATTCCTAAAGATGGATGCCATAGGACGTTAACGCCAAAGTCAGTTACTAAATCAACTGCCGTGGGTTCTTCAGCGTTTAGAAATGACATGGTATATTCTCTATAGAACAGAAATTAAAATGCCATGAACGAAAGATGGTTTTACGGTCGAGTATCTAGTATTGAGCAGCAAGAAGACCGAGATGCGCTTAAAAAGCAGTTAGAAAGAGGTAAAAATGCTGGATGTGCGCGTTTTTATTGGGATATCCAAAGTCGTACTACTGAAGTTCGCGACGGGCTACAACAACTTATTCACGATTTGAAAGCCGCTCCAAAAGGTACAGTTAGCGATTTGATTGTAACCAGAATTGACCGCATCGGTAGTTCGTCAAAATTATTTTACGGCTTAATGGAAGTATTGCGGAGTAAAGATATTAAGTTAATAGCTCTCGACCAAACTATTGATACCGAAAGTTTGGGTGGGGAATTAACAGTCGATATTTTACTTGCAGCATCTAAATTTGAGATAAAAATGTTGTCTAGCCGCGTCAGTGCCGAACGGAAGCACAGAATGGCACAGAGGAAAAGCCATAGGTTCGCTCCTTTAGGGTGGAAAGTAGTTAACGATAGTTACGTTAAAGATGAAAGTTGGTGCGTTTGTTTATTAGAGGAGAAGCGATGTTTTCGAGTTTGGGAATTAGCTTTATTCGTTTTTGAGGTATTGAATCAATGTGGTAGCGTCCGTAAAACTTGCGATACTCTTAATAAAAAGTTTGGGACTTCCAGTAAAGTTGAAGCCCGAAGTAGTAAGAAAACTAACAAACAAGTAATTGATAGAGAAAATTTAGATAAAGCTAATTTTTCATCAAATAAGAAGAATACTTTCAAAAGATACCCTTGGGGAAGTTTACAATGGTCCCCATCCGGATTAAAGAATTTTTTGGTTAACCCAGTTAACGCTGGGGGAACTCCTTTTAACGTGACAACCAAAAGTCCATCGGGAAAGCAATTAAACCATTTCGATAAATGGGATTGTAACTGGGATACTCATGAAGGAATTATCAGCCGCGAGCAGCACGAACAAGTTAAAAAGACTATTCGCTCTAATGCTAATAATCGTTGGGTTGGTAGTAAGAAAGTTAACCCTTTCGCCAATTTATTAAAATGCTCTAACTGTGGGGGAGCATTAACTCGCACATCCGGACAACTTAACAGGGGAGGTAAATTAATCCACTATTATCAGTGCAGCTATTTTCCCTTGGGAAGATGCAACCGTAAAGAAATGATTCGCAGCGATCATCTTGACGAACAAGTTGCAGATTTACTGGTAAAAGAAGCTACCAGACTTGCTGGGATGGTGAATTTAGGGGAAGAGAAGCGGGAAGAACCTACAGAAGTTAAAGAACTTAGAGAAACTTTAGCCGGATTAGAGAAATTACCTGTTAATCCCTTCGTAGAAAAAGCGAAAGATGGTATTCGCGAACAAATCGCTAGTATTCTTAGCTTAAATGAAAAGGTAACGACACACAGCTTATTGGTAAGAGAAGAATTATCCCAAATGTTTTGCGATCGCGAATTTTGGGAGACTAGGACACCAGATGATAAGAAGCGAATATTAAACAGGTTTGTTCGTCGCATTATTGTTGACAAGCGAATTGTTACAGGAATTGAGTTTCTTTAATTCCCTTTGGCGCACAAGTTCGCGCCATTCTTCAAGTTGCCTTGTCCAAAATTCTTTATCGGTTTCGATTTGCATAGTGACGGCGCTCTTTCTATTAAATATTAGATTAGCTTTGAGTGTGAATTTTTCTGTTAATAGCGAACTATGATAATTTTTTTGTTCGGGGAATGACTATTTCTTGTGTAACAGTGGTCAGTATTAGAATACAAAGTTTAAATTAATCAATACACATCATCAAAAATAATAAAAATTCAACTTCAAGCGAAAGCGTATATTTATTCACTCACAAAAAATATATAAATTAAATCTCAGAAGCTACACAATTTGTTCCAACGTGATGAATACTTATAAGACTTCTTAGGGAATTGATTTTAAAACCATCAAAACACGAGCTTCTCGTTGAATATTTCTAATATTTTGAACGCACTGTTCCACCGTAGCAGCCATTGCCTGGTGCATACTTTCTGAGTCAGAACCTTCAACAAAATAAGGGGTGTAGCCATAGCCCTTAAATAAATTTTCTATTTCTTCGTGTGAAATACGAGACAAAATTGTCGGGTTAGCAATTTTGTAGCCGTTGAGGTGCTGATTACAAAAAGCAACAGTTTTATATACTCACAAGTTTCTCATATTTTTTCGTTATCTTAAAAGTAGATAAGAGCAAATATTCCTTTCTATCGAATCAAGAAAATGTAGAACAAATCCTACATCAAGATAAATCTTTTAATTGATATAGCTAAGAATTAACTTAGTTTATATCGGGAGGATAATATGAGATTTCTTAATTTAGCAATCAGCCTGTTTGCTGCAACCTCCGTTATTCTTTCAGGCTCCATTGCTGCTGCTCAAACGGGTATGAATGGTAGTTATATCGGTGTTGGTGTCGCAGGAGGTGTTACTAGCGGCGGACAAGGAAACGATGGTGAAGTATTTGGTGGTAACGTTCAAGGACGTTATGCAATTCCTGAAACTCCAGTTTCTGCAAGAGGTGCGCTTTTATTCGGTGGAGATGCTGCGGCAATTATGCCAATGTTAACTATCGATTCACCTATTGCCGACAATACTAACCTTTACTTCGGTGCTGGTTATTCCTGGATTACAGACGAAGGCGACAACACCCCTCTGGGTAATAGGAATGCGGCTGTAATTACTCTTGGCGCAGAATCTGAAGTTAGCGATCGCCTTATCGTTTATGGTGATGCAAAATGGGGTATTGATGCCTATGAAAATAGCTCTGCTGATGCTGTTAGTTTGCAAGGAGGATTAGGTTATCGGTTCTAAATGATGAGTTAGTTTAGTTTGGTGTTTGCTTATGAATGAATTACAAGTGCGATTGGCTTTAAGTCAATCGCACTTTGATATTGTAATCTGCATACAAAAAAATAGGTTCGATAAATTAATCGGTTTAAATAATTGGCTTAATTAATTAAATAAAAATTTATTCTTAAAAGTTTTGCATAAATTTTATTGCTTTATTACAAGCAAGTAGTCGAGAAATTTCATCAACAAGTGACCCCATATAGAGTTTAGGCACATCAAACTTGGGTAAAATAATTTCTGCTTCTACTATGCCATATTCTTTTAAGTTAATAGTAGACTGTCTTCCGTGGTAAATATGAAAATTAATGCCTTTTACTGGTTTTAATGAGTAACTAGGATCACCTAAAGATTCGTGAAGCTTGGAAGCCTTTTGGAAAACTGGATTATTGTTAAAGTAAGTATCTACTTCTATATGAAGACAATCTTTCTTAACAAAATAATATTGTTCTTTTAGAGGTAATTCTAAAAACTCTTCTTCAGTCATGCCATATTTATGCGGATTAAAAACCTGCTTCATCTCAGACTCGAATACTTGATAAGATATTGCCTGAACAATAATTCCATCAACTATACATAGTTTTATATCATTCGATAAATATTGAAATTCATTACTGCTCACAACAACAAAAGGAAAAGATAAACTATGAGCTATTTTCAGTTTTAATTCAAAACTTTTTTTCCTTAAGTTATTAATATTATTGTTGCAATAGTATTTATTCCCAACATTGAAGCCTTGCTGCATTCCATCAAATTCTATACAAATCAAAGGCTCATCTTGATTATTACATAAAGTAAAATCAATACTTGTTTTTTTTAGATAATCAATTTGGTTATCTGTAATTTCTATTTTTTTTATTAGCTGGTCGTCAATATAAAAAATATTTAAGAACGGAAGATTATGATAGATATGATTGTTTTTAGACCACTGTTTACTAAGTTGATAATCAAAATTCCTTTCTGCTAAACTGCCAAAAACTTGTCTTTTAACCCCCATTCTTAAACTCCTCTATCACAAACTTCGTTTATGAACCTATTATGCTCTAACCTCTTCCGACATCTCAACCTCTTCCTTCATCACCCTCCAACCCGTATGAGAACCCATCTTACCGGCTTTCACAAATACCCAGCAGCCGCGTTGATAAGAATTTTTACCCGCTTCACATCTGGGTTTTACACCAATCAAATCTTCTACTTCTTCAGTAGTTAGCACCCAACCATTGTCCTGAGCGCGTTCTAATATATCCATATACCAAAGAGGATTTGACGGTTGCAGTCTTGAAAAAACAATATCTTCAAGGTTTCTCAATGACTGGGATATTTCTGCAAGGCTTTCATCAATCGGGAGCTTGGTTAAATCATCTAGTTGTGGTTCTCCTGGTGTAGTTTCTGGCTTTTGTTGAGGAATTTTTGTCACCGGCTGGTTGAATCTTTCAAAGTTTACAAAGCGGTTGTTTTTATCTAAACCAGTCAAGGAAACATCTTTCTGTAAGTTGGCTTTGAAATTATCAACTGGAACCAAATTGCGACCGATTTCTGCTGCTAGATTACTCAAAAAACGAGCGGCTTCTGCTTCATCACGTGTCGCCATTTGAGCCGCTACTTGCTTCATCATTTTTACTAAACTAGCGTCTATTAACTGTTCGTTTGCAGCTAATATATCTACTTCCGAACCACTAGGACAATCTAACAAGGATTGAATTAACTTTAGATAGGCTTGGGATTTTTCGTCACTACCTTGATGATGAACTGCTACTTCAAACAAGTGATTTATTTGTTTCGCCCAATGGTGTAAATACTTGGCTGCATCTGCTTTCCCCTCTCCTGCCATTTGTACTGCAAGTTGTTCGAGTACTTGTACCAATTCGGGAGTAACCAATTGTTCGTTGTGTTCTAATAATGTCCACTCTTCACCGTGGGGACAACCTAGCAGTTGTTCAACTAATTGTAGATAAGCTTGGAGATTTTGTTGTTTAATTTTCATGGTGAGTTTAATAATATTGATGTAGCTATAAGTAAATGTTTTTCGGCTTTTTCTGACTTTTTACCTCGTAAATCCAGAAGCACCTTAAATATTTCACGATTCTTCCGTTGTAAATAAAAAAAATGAGGAACTTGTGAGCATATTGAGATATCAACACCCCTCACAAGTTTCTCAAATTTATTACCTATAAATAAAAGATGATGTGCTTAAAAGAATGCAGGAACATCAATCGAAAAAAACATCCCAATTACGCGCTTTGCATTCGTGGAAATTTGATGGAATAATTACTGATTCTTAATTTGGGTTGCTGTTTAATCAGATACTCACAAGTTCCTCAAATTATTCATATATAACCAAAATATCGCTTACGAGGGCTAAAACAGATAAATCAAACCTTCTAAAGTCTAATTTTGACTTTTTACCCTTACAGCAAACCGAAGGTGGATGGAAAATATCATGCACAAGTATTATCAACTTAAAGAAAATAACAGCTTGAAGTTATGGGAAACATGGGTAATAGCAAATACCATTGCTCAAAGTCTAGGCTGGTTTATGGCTGCTTATCTTAGTCAAACAATCGATAAGTTCGGTAATCAAAATACATACCAAGTTTTGCTGTTATTGGGGACTTTGGAAGGATTTTTATTAGGCTTTGCTCAATGGTTGGTTTTACGTCGCTACATCCGACACGCAAGTTACTGGATTTTCTTTACAATAGCCGGAGTGCTTATATCTTGGTTCATGGGATTGACGGTAAGCGCTGTTATCGGACTTGTTTATGCAGCCAATCTCCATCAGAACATGGTAACGCTAATAGAAGAAGTCGCTTTACTAGGTGCTGCTGTCGGAACAGTAATCGGATATGCTCAATGGCTAATTTTCCAAACTGTAAATAAGCAAGCAATCTGGTGGGTATTTGCTAATGCTGTGGCTTTCGGGTTAGGCATGGTAATCGCTTTTATCGGTGCGGGAATTGATAAACCACTTGGACTCAACATTCATGCATCTTTGATTGCGGTAGCTACAGGTGCAGTAATGGGAATTGTCATTAGTTCGATTACAGGTATCGTTTTGGTTTGGCTATTAAAACCACGTTTGAGACATTATTCTAAATACCACGGAGGTGGATTATGTTGAGAGCAGCAGACATTATGACTACAGATGTTGCTACCGTTCGTAGTTCTGCAACTGTGGCAGAAGCAGTTAAATTAATGCAAGCCAGAGATTGGCACGCATTGATTGTAGAACGTCGTCACGAACAAGATGCTTACGGCATTATTACTGAAGCCGATATAGTTTACAAAGTAATTGCCTTTGGTAAAGATCCCTCTTTAGTGCGCGTGTACGAAGTTATGAGTAAACCATGCATAGTAGTCAATCCCGATTTAGGCGTGGAATATGTAGCACGGTTGTTTGCCCAATATCGTTTACTTAGGGCACCCGTGATTCAAGGAGAATTACTGGGTATAATTTCACTCGTCGATATCATTAATGAAAGTAAGTTTCTGGAATTACCTCGGATAGTAGTATTAGAACAAGAACTTCAAGATGCAATCCAAAAAGCCCGCATTGCTTGTAGTGAAACCTCTCCTCGTTCGGAAGAGTGTGCTATTGCTTGGGATATTGTTGATGAACTGCAAGCGGAAATTGCCCATCAAGAAGCAAAGAGAATTCCTAAAACTGCCTTTGAAGAATACTGCGAAGAATTTCCAGAAGCTATGGAAACTCGGATGTATGATTCTTGGTGTAGTGGTTGAATTGGGCATGGGGCATGGGAGTAGTTGATAATTATCTACCCTCACTACCCCTTATCTCCCCATCTCCCCATCTCCCCATAAGGGGCTTTACAGAAATTCAAACAGCAATGACTCAGGAATAAGCTATGAAATATTCAAAAATAAAATGGTTAACTTTACCGCTAATATCAATTTTTAGCGCTATTTTATTTGCACCAATATTTTCCACAATAGCTTTAGCACAAGCTGATATTGATATCAATCACGAAAATATTATTCGATTGGGTGGTGATGTTAGGGTTGCTAAAAATACAGTTGTAGATAACGCTCATGCTATCGGGGGAGACGTAACGATTGAAGAAGGTGCCAGAGTCAGACAAACGGCGATCGCCATTGATGGGGATGTGATTTTACAAAAAAATGCCCGCGTAGATGGTGATGCTTATGCAGTTGCAGGTGAAGTGATTGCGGAGGAGGGAGCTACTATTGCTGGTTCCTCCGGTACGCTGAGCGGATGGGGAGTTTATGGTACTAAAAGAAGAGGAATTAATAGCTTTTTAGTTCGCTATTTCTTTGGTAGTGCTTTTCATGTTTTTAAAATGATTCTAGGTGCTATTGTCGGTGTTTTAATTATTAAGTGGCGACCGAATTTTCTACATAAATTGGCAACTACTATTAATCAATATCCCTTACAAAGTGGAATATGGGGTTTATGCGGTTTACTTGCCATAATTGTATCAATAATTTTGCTCACAATTACCTTAATTGGAATTCCGCTATTACCCTTAGTTGGCTTGATGACTTATGTTGCAGTCATCATCGGAACTCTGGGAGTAGCTCTTTGGTTGGGAGAAAAAAATATGAAAGATAGAGAAAAAACGCCCGTACAACAATTTTTGATGGGAATGCTAATTTTAGGTTTAATCGGTTTAATTCCGTTATTAGGGGGATTAATGATGTCGGTAGCAAATATTTTTGGTTTTGGGGCATTTTTGTTTTTGCTATTAGATAATAATGGCGATACAAATAGAAAAATATTAGGTAATTAAGAGAGAAAAAATTGTGTGACAAACTGCATTATTTAACTACAGGAATGGCCGCAATTGTCACAATACTCGGCCGGTGCGTGACACTACAAACCCTATTACTACCTTTTAAATTAGTCAAAGTGTCACAGCAACGGCAATAACGGGAAAGGAAAATCCACACCCCGTTTTGCCTTCCCGACAAAGAAAATGTGCCGGTTGCGGCCATTGCTAAACTAAAAAATAGAGGTAAAAAAGATGTTTGTCATGTTGCTGCTCGTTACATTTATCATATCGTTCGTAGTTTGTGGAATTGTTGTTCGTATGTTCGGTAAACCAATCGACAGAATATTACGTCGAATTATTGTTTAATTGATTTAAATTGAGTTCGGGAGGTTGAAATGCGTCTCAAAATTTTACCAATTATTGCTGCATTAATTGCTTTCTCATTGATTGCTCTTTATCTTAAATTTTTAACGGAGCGTAAGGAAGTAAATAAAATTTGGCATTCCTTAGAAACAAGTCCAAGCAATTCTATTTTCACCACCGAAATGGTTGCAGAATTACCGCAACCCGTACAGCGTTACTTTCTCCACGCAATTGAACCAGGGACTTCCTTAGCAAATTCCGTAAAATTAAAAATGAATGGTAGTTTTAGGTTATCTCCAGATAAACCTTGGCTACCCATGCAAGCCGAACAAATTATCAGAGTATTCAAAGGATTTGTCTGGAAAGCCAAAATTGGTAGCGGTTTGATGAAGTTTATCGGTGGTGATTATTGCTTTAATAATTTTGCTCGAATGCGTTTTTCAATATGGGGAATTATCCGAGTTGTAAATGCTCATAATCAAGATATTACTCGTTCAGGTATTGGCAGATTTGCAGGAGAATCTTTCTGGCTACCTTCGGCTTTATTGCCGCAAAATGGTGTTAATTGGCGAGTGATTGATGATAATAATATCGAAGCCAGCATGAAAATTGATGGTGAACCTATAACTTTAACTTTTACTATTGACTCAAACGGTAAGCTGTTAAAAATGTTTGTGCTGCGTTGGGGAGATCAAACAGAGGATGGTAGCCATACTTATATTCCCTTCGGTGGAGAAGTTTTAGAAGAAAAGACATTTGCAGGATTTACAATTCCTTCTCGAATAAGTGCAGGTTGGTGGTTTGGTACAGACAAATACAGTAATTTTTTTCGCGCAAATATTGAACAAGCTGAATTTTGTTAAATCTCGGACATTTTCTTCACAAGTTTCTCATTATTTTGTTTTATTGTTGAAATATAAATAAGTCCTAGCTCAAGCGTTTTCTTAAATAGGACTTACGTATTTGTTTTTGAATCAGCCTTTAAGAGAAATATTAAAGTTGAAATATCTTCATGGAGGTATACATATGATAAGTGTATTGATTTTTATTCTCAAAAATAACGGAAAGAAAAATGTGCCTGCAAGAGATTTACCATTATCCTCCAGACCAATTAAGGATGGTGTCTTGGTAACAGTTGGTTGAGTCGATGTGTGGTATTATCCACAGCACCTCTCATTTAGATCCGTGCG
>NZ_CAWUDI010000066.1:0-42405 GCF_963920925.1 Calothrix sp. CCY 0018
GGGAGTAGGGAGTAGGGAGTAGGGAGTAGGGAGTAGGGAGTAGGGAGTAGGGAGTTAGGAGTTAGGAATTAGGAGTTAGGAGTTAGGAGTTATTAATAAAGTGTCTGTTTATCTGCTTATCTCTCATCCCCAATGCCCAATGCCCACTCCCCATTGGTAATTGATAACTGCTCACTGATTACTGATGACTGTCTGTAATCCTTGCCAGCGGCCGCGTAATGATGCGAGTAATTTTTTACCTGCTAGCAATCCTTCGGAGGGAAGAAATCTTAACCACTGAATGAAACCCATTGCTTCGCGGGTTCCTATTGTTGTAGCCCAGAATAAAAATGCTAATTTTTGCAATGGTGAAAAGTATTCTAATAAAGCTACAGTTTCATTGTGTACGGCGTTAGCGAAGGCAATTTGATTAAAGCTGTTGCGTCGATCTTCGTCAAATCTCTTGGCTGGATAATGATTAACCGCTACTTGTGGATCGTAAATTAACTTCCAACCAGCTCGTTTTAATTTTAAAGAAAAAGCTAATTCAAAGTGAACTTGAGCGCCGGTACCTTTCATCCGTTCGTCAAAGTGCCAGCCTTGGATGGCAGCACGTCGAAAGCTCATGTTTACTCCTTTGAGTACGTCAACTTCCCGCGCTTCGCCAGTACCTATATGATGATTGCCGATGACTCTACCAAACCAGCTTACTTGCCCGACTGTTCCCGAATTACCATCTTCTAAATCGCTGCCATGATAAACCCAATCGCGCCCCCCAACTCCACCGACGCGCTCGTCTGCTAGATAATGACTTTCAATACGCGCCAACCAATCGGGATGGGGGGCTGCATCATCATCAGTAAAAGCTACAATATCTGAACAAGCTTCATCAAGTCCGGCATTCATGGCTGCAACTACTCCAGTAATAGTTACCGTTGCGGTGCGTAATGGTAAGGTTGTGCTGTCAAAAGCTGAGAGGAATGACCAAGTTTCAGCATCCGTATCGCGCACTACCACTATGACTTCATCAGCCGGTCGAGTTTGATTTTTCAAGGCTTCCAAGCAGCGAGCTAAATCTTGGCTGCGTCGGTAAGTTGGTATGATGAGTGCGATCGCCATTATTAATTAATCTCCTCAAATAAGTCTACATATTGTTGTGCCATGTTCTTCCAGGTGTTTTGCAGGGCAATTTCTCTAGCAGTTCGACCCATGTTACTTCTTAAATCGGGATTAACGCTTAATTTTTGCATTGCTGAGGCTATTGCTTTAATATCGTCTGGGTTTGGCAAAACTATCCCGGCTTCTGGAGTAATCAAAGGAGCAGCACCCGTACAGCCTGCGGTAATTACTGGTAAACCTGTCGCCATTGCTTCTGTAATTACTAAACCGAAAGGTTCGTAGCGCGAAGGAAATACGAAAAAATCTACAGCTTTCATTAAAGAAGGGACATCGCGGCGAAATCCGAGGAAATGCACTCGGTCGTTAATTCCCAGAGATTTCGCTAATTGCGGATAAGGGCTACCATCGGTAACACCTACCACCGCTAAATGTAAATCGGGAACTTCCACCAAAGCTTTTAGTACGGTGTCTAAATTTTTCCGAGGTAGTCTGATGTCACCAACAAACATTGCTAAGGGAACTCCATCGGGTAAATTCCATGTTTGACGACTGACACCGTTACCGGGTGAAAATTCCTCGATATCTACCCCATTACTAATGACTCGAATTGCCTTTTGAGGTACCCCGATTTCTTGTAAATCTTCAGCGACTTTATCGGAAACTGCAACTACTATTTTTGTATTGTCAAATGCTTGTTTTTCCCAACGGGTGTTGAGTTTCGTATACAGCAACTGATATGAATTATATAAAAATAGGTATGGATTAAAGATAGTTTTTTTGGCAGCAGGTGTAGCTTCTAATTTAGAAAACTTCAACCAGGAATTATGCACGAAATGTACCGCATTCACATCTGAATTAGCCCAGGTAATAGCACCATTTACTTTAACTAAATCGAGGCGATCGCGATGTTTTTTTAACCAATTAGTACTTTTGTAAGCAAACACCATATTCCGCATTAATTCTGTGGGAACTTTTGCGGAAATAGGAACCCAATTAATAGAAGAGTGTTTTTCTAATTCCGGAGCAATCTTACTTGCTAATACCGTTACATGATGCCCGCGACGAATAGCTTCCCAGGCAACTTCATAATTTACCCTTCCTTGACCATCACCTTTAATTAAACTGTGAGTAACAATGCAAAGCTTCACGATACTATCAGCCTGCTATAAGATTAATAAATAATTTAGGTTTTTCAGTACCTACTATGCCAAAAGTTTACAAAAAAAGCTGCGATACTTATTAAGCAAAAATTATTCTGTTCCCTATTCCCTAATCCCTCTTTATTCAAGAAACAATTACTGAAGAAACTGCTTCCGATTGAGGAACTTCTTTCTGTTCCCATAATAGATGAATGCGAGAACGACGAATAATTTCCGGCCAAGCTTGGATTGCTCCTCGCTTCAATAAATATCCGCTCATATGAACAAAATATATAGTTAAAAAAGCCAATAGCTTAACGGGATTGGGAAACAAGTTTTTATAACGTTTAATACCAATATAAAGTCTCGCTGCTTCTATATGTAATTCATAATTACTTACGCCACCAATACCGGGTTCATTAAGTACGCTATCGGTGCTTTTTTCATTTACTTGTAACTTAAGGCAAGATATGATTTTGTAACCGTATTTAATCGCTCGCAAACAAAGTTCTGCATCTTCATAACCAAAATAAATATCTTCATCCCATTGTTCCTGAGAGAAAAACTGTCTGGGAAATAATGCAGCATGAATTACGACTGTTTCCGGAGTACCTTCAGTAGCGCAAAAGTAACCTCGAAAAGTTAGTTTAGAAGGTAGCAGTTTCTCTCCTTGAGTACTCGTGCTAGTACCAGTGAGAATAGTATATTTTCTTTGCTCGTTTGGTATCTGAGAATATCTTTCTACAGCATTAGCAATAAAATCAGGTTCAACACAAATATCATCATCAACAAAAGCTACAAAATCTGTTTCCAATGCCGAAGTTGCATTAACTGCGTTATTACGATTGGCACAAACACCGCGTCTGGGGCCTGTAATATAAGTTGTTCCTGGATATTTTTTGACAACTTCTCGATTAATTTGCTGTACTTCAAAATCCTGTGAATCATCAGAAACAACCACCGAATGGGGTTTAACTGTAGAATTCCATAAAGCTTCTAAACAATCATTAAGTTGCTTGGAACGATTTCTGGTTGTGATACAAGCTGCAATTCTCATACGAAAATACCTTCCTTGATTTTGTAATAGTTGAAATACTTTTGATGGGGAGTAGCAAGTAGCATTGGTAGACTACTAAAATTTAGCTGCTATTTTAGGTGGAGTAAAACTTAATATTAGTGCGGCTATTGTCCGCAAACTAAAGTGTCTCTTTAAAGAATGGCAAAAACGAGTACGTGCTTCTGTAGAATTTTCACTCCGCATCAAGCCGATTCCCAAATTTGTATTAATTTGTCCCCATTTCTGATGAAAATGAGGATAAAGTTCTTTTAATTGCTCATCTTTCATAAATTGCTCGTAGCAGAAAAGATCGGCTTTAGCTTTGCGTATTTTATTTTCAAAATTCCGCCTCCCACTTTGCATAGTTTCGGTTTGTTCGTGTTCGCGATATCTGGTCAATTTAGCAGGGAAATAATAAGCTCCCAAACTAGAACGACAACACAAATAATTTAAATAAATATCCCACGAACCACCTACTTCTGGGGGAATGCTATCCCAATCAACAATCTCTCTACGAATTACAGCCGCAGTCGCACTGGAAACGGCTCTATCTATTAAACCCAATTTATGAAAAGGTTGGTAGATCCCTTCTTTTAAATTTGCCCGTTTATAAAAATGCGAGCATCTTTTTGTTGCAGCAGCATCAATTGTGCCGTCTGCTTTAATAACGTGATGGTCGCAAAAAGCTAAAGCTAAATCGGAATTGGCTTCTAATGCAGGTACGAGCTTGGCTAAAAAGTCTTTTTCCCATATATCATCGTCTAGCAAACTAGCAACATATTTACCACGTGCCTTTTTAAAAGCATTCATAGTATTGGCAAACATTCCCAGGTTGGTTTGATTGCGAAAGAAGCGAATTCTATCATCTTCAAAAGACTCAATTATTGACTGAGGATTTTGAGGACTGCAATTATCGGAAACAATAATCTCAATATTCTGATATGTTTGTTGAACGGCACTTGTTAATGCTGCTTTCAAATATTCCGGGCGATTATAAGTGGGAGTTATAATACTGACTAAAGGTTGATTTTTTTGGTTATTGCTTGTCATATTATTACTTGTCATATTTTAAATCTATACACTTTTTCTAGTTACGCCGAATTTTACCATTTTTTGAATAACACTAATTGTTCTATTCAATAAAATTATACGACTTGCCGCCCTGACAACTTTAGGAGATTTACTATATTCTAATGCCCTTTTTATTTGCAGTAAACCTTCAGGTATTTTGCCTTTTCTGATTAAATAATCTGCTGATTGTAAAGCGAGGAAAGCACAATTTTGTTTTACAGTTCGAGCAAGCTTAGTATTTGTTTCTTCAGGTAAATAAGATTTAAAGATAGTTTCTACAGTATTGTAATTTTCCTGAATAAAAATATTGCTTTTGGCATTAACATTATTTGCAGATTCTAAATGTACGCGCCACAGAGCTAAAGGTTCTGCTTCAAACCACATTGGATAATGAGCAAAAATTCTGACCCACATTTCCCAATCTGCACTGATACCGCAACGTCTATCGAATCCTCCCAGGTTTTCATAAACCTCGCGGCGCACTACCGCAAGAGAAGGTACGGAAATACAGCAAAGTTCGGCAATTCTGTGCAGCCAAGTTTTGGGCAAAATACCACTGTTAGGCATCTCAAAATTGGATAAACCTTGCCATTGATTATGTTTATCAATCAATACACTGCGACAAAAAGCAGCACCAACCTCTGGATGCTCCTCGAAAGGCCGTGCCATCTTTTCATAAAAACCCTCTCTGACGCAATCGTCACTACACAGCAGATGAATCAACTTTCCTTTCGATAATTCAAAGCAGGTTTGAAAGTTATTCATAATACCTACATTGCTCGGCTGACGGTAAAACTCTACACGCCCTGCACCTAATTCCTCTACAACTGCTGCTGGGTCATCTTCTGTAGAATTATTATCAACAACCACAATTTGCATTTTATCTATACCTGGATCTTGTGCCAAAACGGTCGCTAATGTGTACCGTAGATATTCCGCACAATTATACGTAGGAATCATCACAGACCAAAGCGGACGCTTTACTTCTTCGGAAACTGGCAAAATGCTTGGGCGATAAGGATTTAAGTCATTCATAGCTTACTTTACAAGGATTTTTTTGTATAAATCGAGTACGTAATTAAAAGCGGAAATTTTATGCTTCGCTTGTTAAAGCCATAATTAGTTTGCCATCTTGAACGTTATGTACCGCAATCTAGATTTAGAAACATAAATAGGCTTTTTAGTCAAGCTCAATAAAACTCTATATATTGAGTTGTCATTGATACTTTTTATCTAGCTACAAAAAAGTTATTTGTAGATAATTGCTGTCTGTATCTTTTCAATAGGTTATATCAAAATATATGTATGTTAGGCGAGAGCTTTTTGATGATTTTTTGGAATTAAAATCTTATAGATAATCTTCTTTATGAAAGCTTTAAATAAGGACTCGGTAACTACCAATATTTACCTGAAAAAGAGCGACGAAAAATTTTAGTTAGAAGAATATTACGCAACATATCTTTTAATCTTTTTATATAGATGATGCAACGATTAATATAAGCAAGACACAATCTATAGATAACTGCAAGTTAATTTTTTGAAGAAAGTAGCGATTATCAAGTTCAATATGAGATATGGCAGTACAACGATTAAAACTCCATTATATTTGCTTGACCCATTCAGCGGCAATACAGTTTTCTGCAATAAAAATTGTCAAAGTTGATTTTATTTTTTGTTAATAACCATTAACAAATTATTCTTTTTTTACATAAAAATAAGGCTTGCCGATGACAAGCCCAAAAAATATTATTCTTATATATTCCAAGAGTAAGCTTAACTTTTTTAACTTGCCTGACCGACTTCATTTTGTATTTGATGATATTTCCATAACTTACCGCGTTGTTGTAGTAAGTCTTGGTATTTTCCTTGCTCAACAATATATCCTCCCTCCAACACAACTACCTTGTCGGCTTTAGCGATTGTAGAAAGTCTATGAGCAATAGCGATAACTGTTCTACCTACAGAAAGCTTTTCTAAAGATTCCTGAATCAAGCGTTCCGATACAGAATCCAAAGCGCTGGTGGCTTCATCCAAAATCAAAATCTGGGGATCGCGAAGTAATGCACGCGCTATGGCTATCCGCTGTCTTTGTCCCCCAGATAATCGAACTCCGCGATCGCCAAGTTGGGTATCGAAGCCTTGAGGCATATCTTCGATGAATTCTAGTGCATTAGCAAGCCGAGCGGCTTCTTTAATTTCCGCTTCGGTAGCGTCGAGGGTACCGTAAGCAATGTTATTCCAAACTGAAGTATTGAAGATAAAAGTATCTTGACTGACAACAGCCATATTTTTTCGCAGCGAGTAGATGTCAATCTCTTTTAAATCCACTCCATCAATATAAATATGCCCTTGTGTTGGATCGTAAAATCGAGGAATCAAATCTGCTAGGGTTGTCTTTCCAGCCCCAGATGCTCCCACCAAGGCAGTTGTTTTGCCCTTTTCCAGGGTAAGGGTAATATTGTGTAGCACTAAATTGGTTGGTTCGTACCCAAAATCAGCAGATACTATATCAATAGAACGATTTAACTGCTGAAATTCGGTAGAACCGTTTTGGAAGTAAGCTTGGTTATCGCTTTCTAACAACTGTTTAACATTATCCATCGAACCGTTCAAAGTACTAAGGAAAGCTAACGTTCCATTGATATCTTGAATGCTGGGTACAACGCGCATCAGAACAAAGAAAAATGTCAATAATGATGCGACTTGTAAGGTAAATACTGTAAAAGAAAGAATAATTAAACCGATGATAGCAGTAGTTGCAATAGCTGAAGCTATTGGTTTTACTAAAGTCCAAGCCTTGGCAACTTTTATGGAAGCATTCAATAATTGACTGCTAACGCCATAAAAACGCTGACGTTCAAAGTCTTGCGTACCCGATGCGTGAACCGTGCGGATACCGTTAATAAATTCCGTGGCTGTTGAATGAAAAGCACCGTTAGCATTAGAAATACCAAAGCTCGATTCTCGAACGCGAGCATTGAGCGTTGAAAGTCCCACACCTAAAAGTGCAAATAGCAAGACTGAAACAATTGAAAGCTGCCATGATATGGCAAACATGGTGATAAAGTAAACAGCTACTGCCATGCCTCTAATGATCACGAAAGCAACACCACCGAAGCCTTGTTTTAATCTCTCAATTTCAGTGGTGATTGTATTTATCAGTTCGCCGGAACGGGTTTTGACAAAGTAACTTAACGGTAATGCTTGTAAATGTTCAAACATCCGCTTACGCAAGCGGTCTGCAAGATGCAGTTGTGCTGATTCTGTATAGATCGAACTGAAGTAATCAAATGTAGAACGCAGCCAAGTGCTTAACAATATTAAGATTGATATTCGATACATACGGCTGGTTGCCGAAGTTTTAATTCCTAGTATCCAGATATCAAACCAAGCAAAACCTGTTTGAATTGGTTCCGCATCGGCTGCATTCGTTAAGCTTTGTAGAAAAGTTAGCAAAAAACCAATACTGAAACCTTCAAAAGCCGCTGCTAATATCGAAAAAACTATAGCGTAAATAGTAACCTTACGGAAGTGTTTAAATTCTCGCAGTACTAAATAGTTATTCTGCCAGAATTTGGTAGCTTTAAATAAATTGCTGAATGGCTCGTATATTTTTGAATGCATATATATTTTTTTAACTATTAGAGTCAGAGCGATATTTGAATTGTGTTTTATTTGAGAAGATTTTGGGCAATATAGTCACTCCCGCCTACTACCAGTGTTTTTGTAATTATTGCGCTCGCGGCTAAAATGCCAACACGAGAGGTCAAATATCGCTCTTAAAAGTGCTGGCACTTATTATCATTCTTTGTAAACTTAGTCTTTGAAACATGAATGATATTAATTCGATAGAAAAAGCTAATGTATTAATTAAGATGTTTGACTATCTAAATGTAATATATTTGATTCTTCTGCCTCTACTTCCCAAGAACCCATAATTCCAGGTAGATTATTCAATTGCTTCTGTGATTTGGGAGTTAACCTTACCGCATCTTCTAAAGTCCAGCAGCGAGAACCGAACAAGCCCATTTCGCCCCGGATTACATTCAACAATTGCGGTAAGTTATTCAAACCGTACTTACACATCCAGTTTCCTAATTGTGTAGTTTCTTCATTTTTCTGCAAAACAGATGTTGTGCGAAATTTGATTAATTTAAATAATCTGCCTCTTTCACCGACATACCAAGAGCGTTCAAACAATGGTGCTTGAGCATCAATTTTCATTACTGTAGCTAATAACAGCATCAGTGGACTCACCATAAATAGAACTACGGTGGCGATCGCCCATTCGCCAAGACGCTTCATCGATGATAAAAAGTAACTGTTGGGTTTGGGTTGTTTTCGCTCGGCACCTATCTGTAAATATATTGGTTTAGAAGCACAGTTCGCAGCATCTGCCCAAAGCTTTACTTTCTCTTCCCCTAATTTTGGATCTATACGAACTAACTTCACGGAAGAATGTTCCAAGCAATTTTTTAAAGATTCATAGGTATCTAATAAAGGCATATAAGGCTGCTTAACCGTACCGATAGGCTTTACCAATAATTGATTGCGTCGCCATTGAAGAGTGCAGTAAGTAGAGCTATTAGCTTCAGATACACTAGAGCTATTGTTTACAGTTGGCAGTAAGTTGGTTTTCATATTAATTTCAACTAATAGAGTGGTAGGCAGCTAGTCTTATATAGAACGTGTCAAAATGTCCTTAATATCCGTATTTTTTGGCTTGACTTCCAAAAGATGGAAGTTGTCCAGGCAAATATTCTTAGAGAGAAAAGTTCCGTTACGGTAATTTCATACCTTACCGGATCGATTTTTGAAGATGTATGTTGAAAGAATATGCTAAACGTAGATAAATCTACCTGCGCCTCGCTATGACTTTTTCTTTTTGCAACGGTATTCAATAAATAGGATATAGGAAACCATAGAAATAACGTTATCTAAAAATGAATTCTTTATTTACTCTTCAAATATTTACTACTTTATTCTCAGAATTATTAAGGTAGTATGAATTCTATTTTGGTAACACTTAATCACCGTATTCCGGCGGAGTCTAAGCGATTGTAACATAAATATTTTTTACGATTTAATCAACCTTTATCTTTATCTGAGGTTTTTTCGTAAATAGACGAAATATACAGGGGAATTTACGCAAACTTCATATACATCCCCTCAAACATGGTTCAAATTTAATAAAACTATATTGAAAAGCAAGTTATTCGATTTTAAATTTGCCTCATTGAAAAATATTCTTGTGCGCGGCTTGCCGGTAGCAAAGTAGCTAAACAATAAAAATCATCGAGTCAGGCTAAAGAGTAATAAAAAGAGTTTTTAAATTTTACATTTTGTTACATATCTCGTTTTTTAGTGCCTGCCTATCTACTTACTTCCCCTTGAAATCAATTGATGCGGTTGGGATCTAAAGTAGGTTGAAACTGACACAACAGCACGATTCTCGTTAAGCATGAAGAAACCTAATTTTTAGTAGGGCAGGCGAACTACCTAATTAAAAATAAAAAAGGCATACGCTTAAATAAAAGCGCAGCCTTAAAGTTTATTTATTCAAGATTACGGTTAATTCAACATCTATTCTTCTACGGCTCCTTTCAAGGCTAATTGCTGTTGCTTGACGTTGGGGACGTAGCTATAGCCAGTTTTTGAAACTCCATTTGCGACAACCCCAAGTAAATTGAGTTTACCCAGCATGGCTGTAGCTTGTGCGAGTTGGCTGCGAGTTACTCCTCCAATACTTGCTACCATGACTACCCCACGACAAGTCGATGCGGTGAGCAAAGCATCTACCAAACCGAGAACTGCTGAAGCATCTAGGATAACCAAGTCGTAGTTTTCTTCAAATGCGCTCATTAAATCTTCCATGCGAGGAGAGCTTAATAGATTCGCAGGGTCTTCTGGAACTGGCCCTGCGGTTAAAATATCTATATAAGATGAGCCTGAAGATTGAAGAGTTATCTGGTTAGGTAAAGCTACATCGCTTGTCAGCAGAGTCGAAAGTCCTTGTTCGTTGGGTAAATTCAGATGTTTGTGTACGCTGGGGTCGCGTAAATTCGCATCAATTAATAGTACCTTTTTATGTAGACGAGCAGCACTCATTGCTAAACCTAAAGCCAAAGCTGATTTACCTTCATCGGGTAATGCCGACGTTATCATTAAAGATTTAAAGGCGGAAACAGAATTGAGTAATTCTATATTTTTATAAATTAGGTCGAGCGATTCCCAGCGCGGTGGCGATTGCAATACCTGAATCGTCCAGGGAGCAAGAACTTCTGGCTTGCCAAACGGTAGTTTAAATACCGATTCTTTACCTTTAGCAGCCGGTAATTTAGGAGTTGTTCCTAAAAGTGGGATGGCAAATTGTTTCTCTAATTCGGCGGTAGTGCGAACTGCATCGTCTCCTGCTTCCCTAGCAAAGGCTGCTATACCTCCCAACATCAAACCAACTACTCCACCTAATAACAGGTTTTGTTGCAGATCCGGACCTAAACGATCTCCTTCCTGGGGTTCTTCTACTACTTCCCAGTTAAATCCACCTTTGTCAAGTTCTTGTTCTACTTCTTGCTCTGCTGTCAATAGCTCCTGCAAGCGGTTTCGACTGCGTTCTACCTGGGGTTGTAACCGATTATACTCAGCTAGCAAACGAGGAAATTTTGTCAGCTCTTGCTGTAGCTGCTGTTCTTTTTCTGCCAAACTTTGGTCGCGTGCGGCTAAAGCAAACAGGTTTGTTTGGGTTTCTACTAAGGTGCTAGCAAGGTTAAGATCCGTTTGAGAAAGCTGTCCCTGGCTGAGTAATTCACCAGTATTTACGTCACTTGCATCAACATTACTTCCTCCCAAAGCTCGTCCTACTTCTTGTTGTAGTAGCTGCTTTTGTTCTGTAAGCTGTTCCTTGAGCTTTAAAACATCGGGATGTTCGGCTGTAAAACGTAGATTTGCTTGGGCGATCGCCAGTTCGGTTGTTTGGATTTCGTTAAGCAAGCTTTGGTAGCGAGTGGATTGACTCAAACGAGAAGAGACAAGTGCTTTCTGGGGAGTACGTTTTAATTGTTTTTGTAATGAATCTAAACGTGCTTCAGCTTCTTTATATTGATTGCGAGTTGTAGTTCGTTCTTGTTGAATGTTATTTAAAGCATTTTCATAAGCTTGAGCTTGTGTTTGGGGGTCTGTTAAATTCTGAGAGTTACGAAATCTTAACAACTGTGATTCAGCTAGGTTTAAGTCGTCTGTTACCTTTTTCTTCTGTTCCCTAATAACTTTCAGACCATCTCTTAAACGCCTTCTCTGCTGTTCTTTGTTGTAATCGAGATAAACTTCCCGTATGGATTCTAATACTCTTTGTGTCTTTTGCGGGTTTTTAGCTGCATACTCGACTTGAAAGATTTTAGTTGCAACGTCATCGTCTTTTGACCTTAATTGCTTTAAAGACAAAGAACTTTTTATATCTTTTACGGTAATTTCCGGGTATTCAGGCTTAAGTTTTTCAACTGCTTGTTGAATAAGTGAAGAACTACCCATCAAGCTTAATTGAGTCGCGGTATCTATCTTCACATTCGAGTCGGTAAACTGATTTTTATCTAGCCCAGTTCCTTCTGCTTTTCCCTGATAGTTTTGCTCTACCAACAGTTCCATCGAACTTTTATAACTAGGCGGGGTTTTTTTATAAACATAATAACCCGCGCCTACAGAAGCTAAAAATACTATCAAAAACCAAGGAAATCGCCGGATTAATACCGCAAACAACTGCCCGTAACCCGGTTCTGAATCAGCAGCTGGATTGACATGGGGACTTAAACTCGTTTGCATAACTTTTTTTATTTCCTCAGCTAACAAATCAGGGACTGCGATCGCTGTAAGCTATTAGTTTGGTCGATGACTTTCTCGACTTTACTAAAAAATGCTTCTTCTGAAAAATTTGCTACAGCATGATTGCGGATGTTTTCGTAATTCCAATAGATTTCCCTGGCTTCTAATAAGGCAGTTTGTAGGGAGTCAGGCGTTTGCCTTTTAAAAAACACTCCTGTTTTTCCTGGCACCTGAGTATCTAAAACTCCTCCCGCACCGAAGGCAACTACCGGGGTTCCGCTAGCGTTTGCTTCTACCGGAACCAACCCATAGTCTTCTAAGGCTGCGACTATTACAGATTTTGCTTTCGCAAATAACTGGGTACGTTCTAAGTCGGATACGTGACCCACAAATTCAATATTTTTCAATGCTTTTGATTGTAAGCGTTCTCTCTCTGGGCCGTCACCTGATATTTTCAGTTGCCACCCCAGCCAGTTAAAAGCCTCCACTATTATATCAAGTCGTTTGTAACCTATCATCCTAGCTGATGCCAGAAAATAGTCATCTTTGGAATGCGAATAAATAAACTTACTGGTATCAATTGGATAGTTAATAACTATTGCTTTTTTTCCATAAATGCTTTTGATACGACGCGCTACAACGCTAGAATTCGCAATATAAAGGTCTGGCTCTTGTGCATAAGTTAGGTCAACATTTCTCATTAATTGAAATACTCTTTCAATTAACGGAGCAAAATACTGATAATCAGCATATTCTCTTAAATAAGTTTCGGTATCCCATAGAAAACGGGTAACATTATGACAGAAGCAAACGTGTCGTGCCTTCGGGTTTTTTCGTACTGCTTTAGCAAAACTAGTGCTGCTACTGATAATTAAATCATATTCTTGCAAGTCTAAAGCACGAAAGGCAGGAAAATAAAAGGGAGCCATTAACCGGAAATATTTGGCTGCACCAGGAATATGTTGTAAATAAGTTGTCTTAACTATCCTTTCGCCTAAGTCAATGGTTTTTTGAGCATCGTATAAAGATGTAAAAACGTCAGCTTCAGGAAAGCGCTTACAGAGTAATTCAAATACTCGTTCTGCGCCACCTCTTTGGGTTAAATAATCATGAACTAAGGCAATTTTCATTTTTTTTCCTATGAAATTACAGTTTGCCTGTAAGCAATGTTTAAAAATTCTATTGGATTTTTCTCGGAGCTTATATTTTAATCGGAATATTTAACATTTTTATTCTTAGTTTTACAAATGTTTTTTACTTTCAAGAGTGAAAAATAGATTTAATCTTTAAAAAACATTTCGTATGATGAATATATTGCCTGCTTAAAGCTAGAAGGCAAGTTAGGGGTTTGCGATTTATAAGCTGCAATCGCTTGATGTTTTTTTTGTTTAAAGCTACCAAGAGATAATCGGTACAGATGACTATTTTTATGCAAATATTCATGTTTTGACAGCGGATTTCGCCACAGCATCCAAATTGGATATTGCAAAAGTTCTATCTGCATTTTCGATTTCTCAATCGCACTCTTTACTAAAGAGTAAGTAGCTTCATGGTCTGGATGTCCATCATGGTAATGTGGAACGTAAACTTCTTGTGGTTCAAAGGATTGGATAATTTCGACTAATTTAGCAATTAATAAGTTTTGTTTCTCTGGAGACAGTTGACCTAAAGAACCATCAGTTTCGCCAAGATATAAAGCTTGTGAAGGTTCGATACCCAAAATATCAAGAGCTTCCATCGCTTCTTCTTGGCGAAATTGAACAACATTCTCCGGTTTAACCCAATCTGGTTTACTACCGAAACGTCCATCTGTAAGAAACACCACTTTAACGGGTATTCCTTGAGAACGCTTGAGAGCGATCGTTCCTCCACAACCGATGGTTTCATCATCTTGGTGTGGAGAAAATACTATTGCTGGTTTATTGTTCGCCTCTATTGGTTTGCTTTTGAAGCGTAGTAACCAATTATAAAATACATTGTAGTTTGCATCTCTAACGGCTGCTCCTAAAGTTATTCGTAATTGGTTTAAAGGCAGTTTAAACATAGGTTAATAACTCGTTTTTAATTCCGTATTGCAGCATAATTTTTTCAACTGTTTCTCTATAGACTTGAGCAAAGTGTTCTCTTGTATGATTTTCTCGCACAAATTCCCAAGAGTTTTTAGCCATTTGTTCGAGTATTGATGGATCTAATTGTGAAATATTCTCGATGCTTTGCTTAATTTCTTCCACAGTGTTTTCTTTTAAAATAACACCATAATCATCGCTGATATCTACGCTAGATTCATAACTCACAATTGGAATTAGACCCGTATGCATACAGTTGATAACGCATCCGCCGCCACCTTCGGAAGAAGAAGGATAAACAATAGCTAAACAACTGTTAACAATGTCTAGAAATTTTTGAGAGGTAACATCAACCCAACCAACTGTATGAATGTTAGGAGTTTGATAAAGTTCTTTATAAAAAGCTGTTTCAAAGTCTTTTTCTTTATTAATCGGGCCGCAAATAGTTAAGTTGTAATCCGGCATTTGGGAAAATGCATCTAAAAGTAAATCCAATCCCTTATGAACGAAACCAGCGCTACCAAACCACAGGAAGTTTTCACGGCAAGCGGCAAAATCTTTATCTGGCCAAGGATATAGTGTTGGAGCAGAAATAGGAACTCGGTACAGCGGTTTATTTGCGTATCTAAATGTATTCATCGTAAACTCGTTGCCAAGAACCGTAGCGCAATCGGCATACTCGATGGCTTTGTTTGGCTGCTCGAATCTTTTAGGACTTAAAGTAATGCCGCGTCTTTGCTGCAATCCTAATAATCTATTGGCTTCAGCGGCATTATGAAATAATAGATGCGCTGTATCGGCATGAAATATTTTGATGCAATCCTGATTTAAAAATGGTAGGCATCTTTGCAAATTCCAACGTGTTTCAATAAAAAAGTTATAGTGTTTTTTAGGAATAAATACATCGTTGTAAAACCATATAACATCAACGTTATAACCAAAATCTAAATAGGTTTTAGCCATTTGCAGGCATTCCCAATGCTGGGTATGAGAAGTTGGGAGGGGTTGCCCTGGTTTTAACGTAAATGGATCTACAACATAAGAAAGCAGTACGTTTCCGACTGCTGGTTGATTTGGCCCAAGTGAAATCATCCGCCGTCTTTCGAGACGACCTTGTATTTTATCGGTTAATACAGTAACGTTGTCCGTTACGCGCTTAATTAAATTGGTTTTCATAAATAAATGTCCCTGAGAAAGCTAAATAAAGTTTGAACTAACAATAAATAAATTGAATGTTGTGAGAAGAATCTTGAGAAAGACTCTTCGCTACACAACTCATGTCTTCTACGCTACTAAGGTAAAATGATAGCGTAAAGCATCACTTTCAAAACCGTTATTTTGTCAAGCTATTGCCAAGGTTTTAGATGGAGTGAATTTTGCGTTTTGTTCGTCTCGCAGTTTGTCGCACAGTCTACCTTGTGGTAATTCTACGTCATCGTAGGTGAGAACTTGGTCTTTAGAAATGTCTCGTTTTAAACGGCATCCTTCGGCTAATCCCATCGGTAATAGATTTTGTTCGCGAACTACTTCGGAGTTCTCACATTGCCCGTAGCTCATATAGTAACCAATGCCATCAAGGGTATCTCCAGCTTTGAGGTTAATTTTAGCGGTGGCTACCACGTCTACAATCGGACCACCCAAGGGAGACATGACAGCATCGCCGAACAGTACCGCACGGGCTACTGATAGAGGTACTTCAAAATGGCACAAGTGATAAGGGGTATAGAAGCTGTAAAGAGGGCCTTCACCTAACTTGTAAAGGTTAAGATAATGCTGCTGTTTGGGGTCGTCATGAGTTGCAAAAACGAATACTCCAGGGCCGGGTTTAGCACCGACAACATAATCAACGATACCGCCAAGTTGCTTTAACTGCTCTATATCATACATTGAGGTCATTTCATCAACATGACCTTTGAAGTCGTAGCCGAGCATTCCTCTTTGAGCAACTTTCATTCCCGTCGCATTAGCAACAATTGCTTGCTCGAAGGAGATTTTACTGCCGTCAGCGAAGCTAGTTACCATATGAGGCTTTTGTCCCCAGCGTTTGGCAAATGCTTCTTGAGTAGTTGGGTTGCGGTAAGGATCTTGCAATCCCTTGATATTTCCACAAAGTAATGGAGTTAAACCAATACTTTTAACAAAGCGATAGAGATTCATTTCTACCCCCGGTTGATCGCCATCACAAGCAGAAAGGATAACTCCGGCTTTGTCAGCGTAAAGTTTCAAAATAGAACCGATAGTACCGTCAAGTTCGGCATTCATCATAATGATGTGCTTGCGATGAGCGATCGCCTCCATCACAACATGAGCGCCAAATTCAATTGCTCCGGTTACTTCGATAATTGCATCAATACCTTCGGCACGACACAGCAGCATTGCATCTTCGGTGATTGCGTATTCACCTTTTTTTACCGCATCTTCCAAATCCGCTACATTGGAAATTTCTTTAACAGCGTCAATTCCTGCCTCTGTATAAGCTCGTTTTGCAGCATCTACACTACGGTTAGAAATCGCCACCAATTCCATTCCAGGAACCGAGTTCGCAATTTGATTGGCAATTCCCCTACCCATAAAACCCGCGCCAATCATTGCTACCTTAACTGGGTTTCCTGCTTCGGCGCGTTTTTGTAAAGCGTTGTCTATGATAATCATAAATTTAATTCCTATTTAGATATCCTGGTTTGAGTAATTCTTTGTATTTTCCTGGTTCCCAGGCTGAGCCTGGGAATTAAGGTTTAGAGGCTCTGCCTCTTGGTTATTGAAACTAGTACAAGTCGGCGTAAATAAGGCAACCATTAAAAATAGCTGAAAAGCCTAGAAAATCAAACTTCTTACTTCTTACTTCTTACTTCTTACTTCCGCGAAGCGGTACTAGTGCATTCCGGTGAATTAAAAAAATAGCGATTAAGAAGCGCCCCCAACGCTCATCATTCTCATCAAAGGCCACTTGGTGTCTTTTTCAGACATTTCAGTTGCTTCTAGAGGCCATTGGATGTTGAAAAATGGGTCGTCGTAGCGCAAACCTTTTTCGTATCCGGGGGTATAAAATTCACCGACCATGTACATAACTTCACAACCATCGGTTAATGCTTGGTAGCCGTGAGCAAACATTTCAGGTATGTATAAAGCACGGTGGTTATCTGCCGATAATTCCACGCCGAAATGCTGTAAATAAGTAGGAGACTCGGAACGCATATCAATGATTACGTCGTAAATAGAACCTTTAGTACAGCGAACTATTTTTGTTTCTGCTGCTGGTGCGGTTTGATAGTGCATTCCCCGCAAGGTGCCTTTTTTATGGTTAAAAGACAAATTACACTGAGCAACCACTGGCTTTAAACCATGCTCTTCAAGTTCTTTAGCGCAGAAAGTACGAGCGAAGAAACCACGGCTATCGTGTTTTTCTTCTAAATCAATGGTGTAAGCTCCTTGAAGTCCGGTTTCGGTAAAAATCATAACTACCCTTTTGAAATAATTGAATTTTTTGATGTGGTACGGGAATACTCAATAGCCGTACCTGTTTTATTTAAAAGCTGGAAATTTGAAACTTAAATTTTGCTCTTACTTTTTAGCCCAGAAGAAATCTTTATCGATTTGCTGAGTGCGAATCAAATACTCTAACTGTTTCAAGCGGGTGAATCCTCTAGAGAAAAATATCTCCTCTGTCATGTCAATTTGGTTAAATACTTCAAATAGTTGCTTGGCTCCCAGACGGGCATCCCAATCGCATTTAAAGCCAGGTAAAACAGTATTGATTTTTTCAAAGGAAACTCGGTAGCTGCGGTTATCTGAAGCATTATCGCCAAAGCTCAATTTACATCCAGGAAATGCTTCGGCAACGAATTCAGCTATTTCTTTAACTCGATAATTATTAGCGGTATCTCCGACGTTAAATATTTGATTGTGTATGATATCGCGAGGAGCTTCCAAAGCACAAATAATAGCTTTAGAAATATCTAGAGCATGAACTAATGGCCTCCAAGGAGTACCATCGCTAATCATTTTTATTTCTTTGGTAGTCCAAGCTAAACCAGCTAAGTTATTTAAAACAATATCAAAACGCATTCTTGGAGAAGCACCGAAAGCAGTCGCATTCCGCATGAATGTAGGAGAAAAATCATCGTTTGCTAGCGGTTGGACATCTCTTTCTACAAAGGTTTTACATTCTGCATAAGCAGTTTGGGGGTTCACTGGGGATTCTTCAGTAACATCACCCTCGGTAGCAACACCATAAACGCTACAGGATGACATATATACGAAGCGGCGTACACCTGCCTGTTTTGCTAGTTTGGCAAGACGAACCGAACCAGCATGATTGATATCGTAAGTAATAGTTGGCGATAATTGTCCGGTAGGATCGTTGGATAGTTCGGCCATATGAACTATAGCTTCTACCCCTTGTAAATCCTCCAAGGAAATATTACGGATATCTTTATTTAAAGTTTTAGCAGTAGTTTCGGTACCGTTGTACAACCAACCTACTTTGTAATAACCAGTGTCTACACCAATAACTTGATGTCCCCGTTCAATTAACAATGGAGCTAATAAACAACCGAGATAACCTTCTGTACCAGTAACTAAAATTTTCATTGATTTTGATTCCTATTAATTATTAGTCATTCAGATCGGGATTTTTTACGAAATCAAACTTTTAGCAGTTGACTGCTGTTGGTTTGAGATGTGCTTGCTCTGGAATTTCTGCCGCTACAGCTTTGCCAATTTCTATAGAAGAGGTAGCTGCTGGAGAAGGTGCATTGCACACATGAACGGAGTTTTGACCTTTGACGATTAAAAAGTCGTCTACTAATTTCCCATCGTTCATCAAAGCTTGAGCGCGAACCCCTGCATGGGTGGGAACTACGTCTGACGAGCGAACTTCAGGAATCAGTTGTTGCAAGCTTTTCACAAAGGCTGCTTTACTAAAAGAACGAATAATTTCTTTGATTCCTTCATCTGAGTGTTTTGCAGCGAGTTTCCAGAAGCCAGGATAACTCATTACTTCCGCAAAATCCCGTAGATTAAAATCTGTTTTCTTATAACCTTCACGCTTCAAACTAAGTACGGCATTTGGTCCTGCATGAACTGTACCGTCTATCATCCGGGTAAAGTGAACGCCGAGGAAGGGAAAATCTGGATTGGGAACCGGATAAATCAAACCTTTTACTAAATGACGTTTTTCTGGGATAAGTTCGTAATATTCACCGCGAAAAGGTACAATCTTAGCCTGGGGATCGACGTTTCCTAATTTGGCTACACGGTCAGAATGCAAGCCAGCACAGTTGATTACGAAGCGGGTTTCAAAACTGCCATTGTTGGTTTCTAAAACCTGATTTTGACCTGTAGCAACTATCTTCTCAACTTTAGTGTTGAATTTGATTTCGCCGCCTTGTTGCTGGATAATTTCCGCGTATTTCTGGCAAACTTGCTTATAATTTACAATCCCAGTTGATGCTACCCAAATTCCTGCAACACTAGTTACGTGGGGTTCTTTTTCCTTAACTTCTTCACTCGTGATTTTTTTAACATCTAAACCATTTTCTAAACCTCGCTGGTAGAGCTTTTCTAAACGAGGAATTTCTTGAGGAGAAGTCGCAACAATAACTTTACCGCAGACTTCATGGTCAATGCCGTGTTCTTGGCAAAATTGTACCATCGAACGGCAACCTTCGCGGGAAAACTTAGCCTTGAAGCTACCAGGTTTGTAATAAATACCCGAGTGAATAACACCGCTATTATTACCAGTTTGGTGAAACGCTACTTGATTTTCTTTCTCTAAAACTAAAATCTTTGCTTTTGGATAGCGTTCCCCTAAAGCCATGCTAGTAGAAAGACCGACTATACCCCCACCTACAATTACGAAATCATACATCTGTTTTGCGGCTCCCCTGTAACTAAAGTAATTAAAGTAATTGAAGTAATCAAAAATGAAATTATCCGGCGTTAGAAATCAAAAGTTACGAGTGTCATAATTCATAACTCCGGTGGTACTAACTGATTTACCAAACCTTCCAAGGAGCTTCGTCATTTTTCCAAAGGTTTTCTAAATAATTTTTATCTCGTAAAGTATCCATTGGTTGCCAAAAGCCATCGTGTTTGTAAGCAGATAGCTGTTCCATATCAGCCAGCTTTTCCAATGGTTCTTTTTCCCAAATAGTGGAATCACCTTCAATAAAATCAATCACTTGAGGTTCTAATATAAAAAAGCCACCATTAATCCAAGCGTTGTCTCCATCTTGTTTTTCCCGGAAACTAGTGATTTTGGTTTGTTCTTGTCCTAAAACAATTGCACCAAAACGCCCCGGTGGCTGTACTGCGCTTAATGTTGCTAAAGATTGTTGTTCTTGATGAAATTTTAGAAGATTGGTGACATTAACGTTACTAACACCATCACCATAGGTAAAACAAAAAGTTTCGTTACCAATATGTTCTTTGACTCGCTTTAATCGTCCACCTGTTAAGGTATGATCGCCTGTATCTACCAAAGTGACGCGCCAAGGTTCGGCATAACCACAATGTACGTTCATCTGATTAAATCGCATATCAAAGGTTACGTCTGACATATGCAAAAAGTAGTTAGCAAAATACTCTTTAATTACGTACCCTTTATAACCACAGCAAATAATAAAATCATTAATACCGTGAGCGGAATAAATTTTCATAATATGCCAAAGAATTGGCTTACCACCAATTTCTACCATTGGCTTCGGTCTAACGCTAGTTTCTTCACTTAAGCGCGTACCCAAACCTCCAGCCAAAATTACTGCTTTCATAAAAACTGCCTCTAATGTTTCTAAGGTAGATGATTGAATAGTTCTCTTGTGATTCAGATTGAGATAAATTTTTATTTTCTCAGTATAAATTTAACCGTATTTTTACTATAAATTGTAAAGACGAGATAAATATAGCAGTTTTGTCTGTGAAAAAATGAAAAAGCTTAGTTTACAATAAAAGCACAATTCAAGACTTTTGATTTTACGAAGTTAAAAATCACAAAATTCCTTTATTTACTTCTATAAAGTTAAGAATAAATAAAGTTATATAAACTATTTTTGATATATGAAAAAGCCAGAAAAAGAATCGATAAATTGACAATATTTTTTCTGTATTGCTTATCTAAAGAGTTATTATATCAAGTCAGGATAATTACATATTATTCTCCGAATAAAAGTAAAAAAAAAATGGTTTTCTGTGCAAAACCTGGTTTCAAAGGGATTTAGCGCTAATTTAAGACCTATAGTTCCGTTGGGCTGCCACCCTTCAAGAATAATCTGGTAGGTTGAACAACTGAATATTTATTCTTTACTCTTATTCGAGACAACCTATCAAGCATAATTATTATATTGATTACAAAAGCTTTTAGTACTTTAGTTTTGTTTACATTATGGATTCGTGATTTATTCTTACTATACGAGTTATGTGGCACAGAGAAGCAGTCGATACAGCATGAGGGCGCGATCGCAACGCATTCACTCTTCAATATATCTGGCAATAAACAACAGAAAATCAAAGAAAACCGTGAATTAAGCTAGCTTAGTTAAATAAGTAATATTACATAAGAAGTATAAAAAAAATTACATTTAAAACGATATAACTTACGCAATCGCAACGAAGCGTATAGCGTGTCCCCTAAGAAGCATAAAATTAAGGATTCCACAGCGAACCGATTACCCCCAACCCCCGCGCTAATTTGGGGGGCTTTGCGGGCCGTCTTAAAAGTTTGATCGCACTGGGTAGATTAAACCTAAAAATTAATCAGCGCGGATGCAATATAAAATCGCATCCGCGCTTAATATGTAAATTAAACTGTTTTTGACTTATGTGGTGGAGTACTAGTACAAGTCGGCGTAAATAAGGCAACCATTAAAAATAGCTGAAAAGCCTAGAAAATCAAACTTCTTACTTCTTACTTCCGCGAAGCGGTACTAGTAATAAGCATTCGGACATTAATTGTTATTGGTCTATCACACTTGTTTTTTGAAATAAGGTATCGCATTTGTTGTCAACAACAACGCAGATGCTGCTAAGTGCTTGCTGGTAATTATCCATATCATCTTTTTCCAGGGAAATTTTAGCCGCTTTTTGCAAATCTTCTATTGCTTGCTGACGATATACATTGGACTGTCCTCCGCCATATTGTGCTAGTTCGTAACGAACTAAACCCCGCTTTAGATAAACTTTTGGCAATTTAGAATTCAGATCCAATGCTTGATTAAAATCCTCCAGAGCTTTTTTGTATTCTTGCTCGAAGTTACTGCTGTATTGAGCTAATTGATAGCGAACTAAACCTCTTTGATAAAAAGCTTCTGGTCTAGAGGAATTAATTTGTAATGCTTGATTAAAGTCGTCAATTGCTCTTAAATAATCTTTCTGAGAATCGCCGCTGAATTTTGCTATTTGAGAACGGACGATACCTCGTCTAATGTAGGCTTCTACCTCGTCACGGTCAATTCTTAACGCGTGATTGTAGTCGTCAATTGCCAATTTATATTCTTTATCGGGGTCGCTGCTATATTCGGCGAGCATATAACGAACATTACCACGATTGACAAGAGCTTTTATTGCCTTTGGATTTAATTTAAGAGCATGAGTGTAATCTGTAAGGGCTGCTTCATATTCTTTAAGGTTATAGTGCGAATTGCCGCGATTTACGTAAGCTTTGGGACTATCGGGATTTTTTTGTATTGCTTGAGCAAAACTAGCAATGGCTTCTTCGTATTTTTTCCCTTTGTAGGCAGCACGACCTTCTTTGTAATAATCTGTAAAGTTGCTTTTGTTCTCGGCTGGTTTGGAAGTTATTAAAGTTTGTTGAGCGTATTGGTTTTCTTCAACGTTGGATGCTGTAAATTTAGTAACTATATCTAAATAGCCCAATGTCAAGAAGCCCAGCAAACATAAAATGACTGGATAAAATTTTGGCTTATTGTTTGGCTGATAGTAAGAAATCTTTCTACCGACTGGCGAATGACGCTGCGGACTAACGTATCTCGATGTAGGTACCGTCGTAGCAGCAGTTCTTCTTCTTGGAGTTGTAGTTGTACGTCGCCGCTTCGCCGGTCTGGGACGAGGTTTTAAGTGTTTCTTGCTTGCAACATCTTCAATTGATGGAAAAGGATCTCTTCCACCTAATTTTGCACTACGTTCGCACCAAGGACATTTATGTAGGTGGTTGCTGTAAAGATGTTGCGGATTTTTCTGACAAGTACGTAGGGCATCTTCTGCTTCAGCTAAAGCCAACAGCCACGTTTGAGCGTTCGGACGAATATTTGGGTTGTTATGACCATCTTCAAAACAACGTACAAAAAGTTGTTGCAAGGTAGGATGAAGAATCTCCCAAGATGGTGCAATAGGTGTAGGACTATAAGGTACGCGCTGATTCACGCTGTAGGTAAAGTGCCCGCTCGCAATACGGGCTTCATATGGTGGCGGTTCGCCTACACTCTGGTAGATTCCAGAAAACGGATGAGTACCTTCCATCAAAAGTTGGAATATCAGTACCCCTAAACCAAATAAGTCATGGGGAGTAGCGCGATCGTACTCGGAAAATGTTTTGTTTTGTAGTTCTGGAGGAGTAAATTCGGGTTTACCTACAGGAGTACGATAAACGATATTAGTTTTTGGATCGCGAACTTGAAACGAATCGGTATCTACAATAGTCACCAATGCCGTATCGCTAACTAAAATGTTCGATTCGTTAACATCACCAACGCAATATCCAGATTGGTGCAAAGCAGCAAACGCCGCAGCCAAGTTACGAGCAGTGCGTATGAGATACTGATAGTTGAATAAAGGACAGTGTTGACGGCGAGTTCTTGGGTTATAAAAATCGATCGCCGGACGCATCCCCCGAATGCGCGGCATCATAAAACCAATAATATTATTACTACCGTCTGCGGCCCGAATTAGTTCGGAAGGCCAAGCAATAGAAATATGTCCTAAAGATGCTGTAGGATTTTCCGGAGGGTTAAGCACCATCACTTCCAGCTTACTAGCCTTTTCCGCATCAGGCTTATGGTAAACTTTGGCGACGGTTTGAGCATCTGAAGGTACTGTGTAGATGCACGCTTCACCACCACGCCCCAAGCTTACGCTAAGGTCGATCGGCACAGTTTTTTGATTGGGAAGACAGTGTAGTACCTGCATTTTTAAATTAGACTTTTATTGTTTAAATTTGACTGCGGTTCGATAGCATCGGCTTTTTAATTGATTAATCGCTTAATGCTGCTATTATTAAAGTCAGATCGTCATCGGTACGTTGAGTAATTTTATCGGAACGCAAAAATTTCACTAGCTGTTCTTTTGCCCCTTTCAACTCTTCGGCATTAGCTACAAAGTCAAATAAAGGTAGGAAAAACGGCTTGTGCGGTAAACCTACAGACATATTAATCGCCAACATTTGCAGCCCATCAGTAAGAAGTGCAATATTGGTAATACCCTGTCTCCATACATTTACCTGTACTGAATCTAATGCCGTAGGTGAAGTCAAAAAGCTAGTTTCATTAATATATTCGCCGCTATCGGGAACCGTTAAAGCTGTTAAATTTCCCATATTATCTTTAGCGACTGCTACACCATCTCCTATTTGAGCCACAACAGCGACTACAGGTGTCGCTACCACAACAATTAAAGTTGTCGCTAAATCTTTGGGTGGTCTATTTGAAGCAATAGCTTCTTCCTCAACTGCTGTTTTTGCAGCTAAGATTGCTTCACTCAATAGCGACTTTGCCGAGTTATCTTGATCTAGGGTATCTCGATTTATTTGCTTGAGAGATATATTCTCAATCGCTGCTTCTACAGCAACCATTGCTCCTACCTTTCCCAAGCTAGCACTGCCAGCACCATCTGCTGCGGCTGCCACCAATATATTATCTGGCAGCATTTCCCAGTGGTGAGCATCTTGACAAAGTTGAGAATTCCTCACGTGACTGGTTCCGCAAACCGAAGCACCTACTACCCTCCAACGAAGCTGTTGTATTGAGCTGTTCATATTAACAATGTTTCGGGCTGTTTAATTGCTGTACTTGCACTATATTAAACAGAACCCCAACCAATTGGTGGCAAGGCAACTTGTTCGTCTACTTTTGAATGAGAAACTGCTGACATACTAGCAGATAACCATACAAACATTTCAACAAAATTCAGTCCATTCAATTTTAAGGGGGTACGCACGGCTAATTGACTTAAGCGCGTCATGTTAGCATTTTCGACTCCTACGGAGAAAAAAGCAACACGTTTACTTGTTTCATCACCCTGCAACCGCCGCGATGCCTGCTCTATAGCTTCATCGAGTTCTCCTTGTGGTTCGCCATCTGTAATCATAAATATCCAAGGGCGATAGTAAGCAACACCGTTAGAACGGTATTGAGCTTTACGCTCTTGAATCAAATCTAAAGATTTGTGAATGCCAGCACCCATAGTAGTTAATCCTTGGGCTGTTAATATAGGCGGAGTAAATTGGTCGGCTGTCACAAAATCTTGTACTACGTTGATATTACTATCAAAGGTAACAATAGATACTTCAACTCTCCTCGATGCTAATGGATTTTTGGTTAATTCATCCTTAAAACTAAGTAAGCCTTGATTTAATGCTTCTATTGGCGCTCCTTGCATCGAGCCAGATGTATCTAATAACAGTACGCATGGACAACGAGGTTCCGGGTTCTCCGCGAAATCAACTACTTCGTCTAGTCTTAAGGTATCGGACATAACTTTGAGTGTTATATTAAATTTCTAAGGTTTGATTTTCGGTTGTACAAAGTATATAGTTTAAGGCCTTAAAGAAACCATAATTGTGGCACTTTAGACAATGAATATTTTCATAAAGGTTCGCAAATTACTAATGCATTATTACTTATAAAGTTCAACATATCTTTACTATTATTTAGCTAAATCATAAGCATTTTTATGAATTTCGGATTAACGACGCTAAGCGCGATTATGGGTTTATATACATAATAAATCTAGAATACAATAAATTCGTAGTTATGCATACGTGGAAACTTAAAGATTAGATGTAGAAAAAACCCTTATTGGATGAGCATAGTAAAGGATTAGAAAATATCTTTTATTAACAAGAGAGTTAATTAACTCATATCCTTAAAGGAATAGTAACATTTTGTTTAGTGTATTAAATATACGGGTATTCTTAAAATAAATGTAACAATTTAACTGTGATGTAATATTTTTTGCTGGTAATATGTCCATGTTAGAAGAGGACAAATTGATTCATACAGAATATCCACTATGCATATACTTAATGCCGGTTAAATTGATGTTTACAAATATTTTGTCTTATTTACTGTAATTTTCTATCCTATATGAATAATTTTGCGACTTTCACAAAATTGCCTCCTTTAAGTTTGTTAAGACACTTATCTAGTTGCTTCGAGAACACTTGTTTACAAGTTCAAAGTCATTCGGTTAACTGGTGGATTTACTTAGAAGAAGGAAAAATAGCTTATGCAACTCATTCTATAGAACCTTTTGATCGACTGGAGCGTCATCTACGTCGGCTTTCGGTTCAAATTCCCGCTTTAACCAGCGAAATTCGCGTGCAGTTACGCATGATGTTTGAACCAGATTCGCAGCGTTTGTCAGATAAAACTGTAGAAGATACGCAAGAATCAATATCCCCGACTCAGCCTTCAGATTATCAAGCAATTTGTTGGTTAGTTACTCAAAAATATTTGAATCCAACACAAGCGGCTGTACTAATTCAAGAGTTAGTTAAAGAAGTAATTGAATCATTTCTATTAATCAAAAAAGGGACTTACGAATTTCACAAACATTTAATTTTATCTCCGAAAATTTGCCGACTTGATGCCGATAAATTATTATCATTTTCTCAAGATAGATTGCAATCTTGGCACAATTTTAATCCACAAATTACTTCTCCATTTCAACGTCCCTATCTGTGGATTAATACAAAAACCCAAGTACAGAAAATCTCAGAAGTTCAGCCGAATTTACTCAATTGGATGAAGGGTTTTAGTTTGCGCCATCTTGCTGTAATCATGAATCAAGATGAACTTCAACTAGCAAGAAGTTTATACCCCCATATCCAAAGTGGGGCAATTTTACTACACGAACCAGATCCACCATTCGATAAGCTGCCTAAAACTGATATTCTGTTATATAAAACTCCTACAAAGGTAAGGCAACGCAATATTAAAGAAGTCGCTGACACAACGAATTTAAAAGAAACATTACCACAAACAAATACTAAACAAAAACAAGCTGTTCCCCTTCCAAAGCAGAAATTACCTGTTAACAAAGTAACAATTGCTCCTGTTACCCAACTTGCTTCTCCTCCTACAGAAAAAGTTGAAAAAGAAATCAAGCCTTCAAAGATTAAAGCTGCTCCTCCTGCCGAAACCTTACCACCACAGAAAGTTTACAAAATTGTTTCCGTAGATGATAGTCCAGTAATGCTCAAAGAAATTAGTCGTTTTTTAGAAGACGAAAGTTTCTCTGTTGTTACTATCGATAATCCTCTTAAGGCAGTAATGTCAATTATTCGACATCAGCCAGATTTAATTTTATTAGATTTAAACATGGAAGGAATTGATGGTTATGAATTGTGTCGGATCATACGAAACAACTCTAAATTTAAGAATACTCCTATTGTTATGGTTACGGGAAGTAAAGGATTTGTAGACAAAGTAAAAGCGAGATTAGTAGGAGCTAGTGGCTATTTAACTAAACCTTTTACTCGGGCGGATTTACTCAAAATGGTGTTTATGCATTTAACTTGATTTGTTTGGGCAATATCAGTTATAAAGTCGTGGCAACTCAGCTATCAATGACTCGTCAACGCGACTACTAAATATAAATAGTGAGGAAACAGCATGGCTACAGTTTTAGTTGTTGAAGACACTCCTTCTCAGCTGGAGTTGATGAGCATTTTTTTGGAAGAAGCTGGGTATAGGGTTCTTCGAGCAACTAATGCTAAAGACGGCTTAGAGAAAGCACTACTGTATCAGCCAGATGCGATTATTACAGATGTAGTAATGCCGGGAATGAGTGGTTTTGAATTTTGCCGTAAGTTAAAAAGAGATTTCAATACGAAAAAAATACCGCTTATTTTTTGTAGTTCCAAAAACAAAGATATTGACCGCATCTGGGGAATAAGACAAGGAGCGGATTTTTACCTGACAAAACCTTTCACCAAACAGCAATTAGTTGGTGCGCTGAAATTAATTATTATTTAATAATTTCACTGAACTAATATTATTCTACAGTGTATCTACCTAAAATTCAACTTTACTTTCCCAGTGAGTTAACAAAGTTTAACGCTTATTTTTTTGTCACGATTTTAAAATTGATTACTTTTATAACTTTGGCTGAGTTATCCTGCCCATAAATGTGATATGTAAATAAAATTGTGTTTTATTATATACATTCAAATCCCTTGATTTATTTTGATGAAATTGAAGTTTTAAACGATTGATACTTGATATAGTCTTCGCTTAATCACTCTGCCTTAATTAATTGAACATTTTGTTTAGGGAGGGAGTAGGCTCCAGCTTATATAACCCAATAGTAATTATATAAATATAGTAAATAACCCAGAAACCCGGCTTTGTCAAAAAAAACGGCTTTCTAAGTAGTGATTTAATTTTTGCAACACCTGTTTCTCATTCTGCGGATATTTTATGCAATGCGTTCAAGCAGAAGGCGCTATATTAACAACTTAAAAACCGACTTAGCCAATTCCTGATTGCTAATACTCCATTCCCATTTAAAATAGTCTGTGCGTGTTTATTCAATCGCTATTTTTAATCGCATAATCAAAAATATTCCATGCGTATATCTTTAAATTGGTTAGAGGAATTTGTAGAGTTACATTTAAGCCCGGAAGACCTAGCAGAAACACTGACGATGGCAGGGTTTGAAGTCGAAGAGATTGAAGACCGTCGCACTTGGGCTGATGGGGTTGTAATCGGGAAAGTTGTCGCACGCGAACAACATCCAAATGCTGATAAATTAAGCGTTTGCCAGGTTGATGTCGGGGAAGATGAAAATTTGAATATTGTCTGCGGCGCTGCTAATGTTCGTGCAGACATATATGTGCCAGTTGCAACCGTAGGTACTTACTTACCAAACAAAGATTTAAAGATTAAACCCGCTAAATTACGCGGGGTACCTTCCCAAGGAATGATTTGTTCCTTGGAAGAATTGGGTTTACCCACCGATGTAGATGGAATTCATATTTTTTCTGGGGAAAATATCAAAATAGGTGATGATGTTCGTCCGCTATTAGGTTTAGACGATGTAATTTTAGATGTCACCGCTACCGCAAATCGCGCCGATGCTTTGAGCATGGTAGGGATAGCGCGGGAAGTAGCGGCGATAACTGGGGCTGAGCTAAAAATTCCCCTGCCAGAAGAAGTATCGGTTTCTCAAGGTGCCCTCAAATTAGGTATCAAAATTGATGAGACTAAAGCTTGTCCTGCATACATTGGCACGGTTATTGAAGCAGTTAAAATCGCTCCTTCTCCCGACTGGTTGCAGCAAAGGTTATTAGCTGCGGGAGTTAGACCAATTAGCAACATAGTTGATATTACTAACTATGTGATGTTGGAATGGGGACAGCCGTTACACGCATTTGATCGCACGCGACTGCAAAATATTGCCGGTAGCGAGGATATTAGTATTGGGGTGCGATTTGCGAATAACGGTGAATCGTTCAAAACCTTGGATGGGAAAACCCGCAGTTTATCAACTCAAAATTTATTGATTACCGTTAACAATAAACCCATAGCTTTAGCAGGAGTCATGGGTGGAGAGGAAAGCGAAGTTCATGACGGCACCGAAAGCTTAATTTTAGAAGCGGCGTTGTTTGATAATGCCGTTATTCGTCGTTCATCTCGCAGCGTCGGTTTGAGAAGCGAATCCTCTACCAGATACGAACGAGGAGTAAATCACGCCGAGTTGGAAATCGCTTGTCGTCGGGCTTTATCTTTGATCGTAGAAATTGCTGGTGGTACCTTAAAAACTCAAGAAACTTCCGATACCCGTGCCGACGTTTCAACTTGGACTCGTTCAATTGAATTGCGTTTAGATCGAGTTAATCAGATACTTGGGCCTGTAGACTTAGGGGAAGAAGAAACCGGAGAAATTAAAAGCAAAGATGTTGAGCGGATTTTAACCGCTTTGGGGTGTCGGTTAACAGTTTCCGGTGATGGAACTTGGGCTGTTAACGTACCGGCATATCGCTACGGCGACTTAGAGCGAGAAATTGATTTAATTGAAGAAATCGCTCGTTTGTACGGTTACGACAACCTTTGCGATACTTTGCCGGAAAAGCCGGAAGTAGGTTACTTACCGGTAGATCAAGAATTAATTCGCAAATTACGAGCCGCATTCCGCGCTACCGGATTAACAGAATTAATGCACTACTCCTTGGTTAAACCGGGAGAAGACAGACAGGTGGTTTTAAGTAATCCCTTGTTTGCAGAATATTCAGCATTACGAACCGATTTGATCTCTGGTTTAATTGATGCATTTCAATACAACATCCAACAAGGAAACGGTGCTTGTAACGGTTTTGAAATCGGACGAATTTTCTGGCAAGAAGAAGATGGTTTTCAAGAAGCAGAAGCCGCAGGAGGAATCATCGGAGGTGATATTACTTCCAGCAAGTGGATGAGCGGAGGTAGTCAAAAATCCATAAGTTGGTTTGAAGCCAAAGGTGTTTTAGAAAGCGTCTTTAAAGTTATGGGATTGCAGGTAGAATATCAGCCAGATAGACGTGACGATCGCCTACATCCGGGGCGTACCGCTTCGCTTTGGGTGGGAGGAAACCGATTGGGGGTATTTGGACAAGTGCATCCCCAACTTCGTAGCGAAAAAGATTTACCAGATGATGTCTATGTATTTCAACTAGACTTAGAAGTTCTTTTGGATGCCATTGATGAAGATGAAGTATTGACACCCAAATTCAAAAATTATTCTACCTATCCACCATCCGATCGAGATATCGCCTTCTTTGCACCCGTTAATTTGACAGTCGCCGACATTGAAAAAACCATAGTCAAAGCCGGTAAAAATTTATTAGATTCCGTCCAACTATTTGACGAATATCGCGGCGAAAACGTACCCGAAGGACAAAGAAGTTTAGCATTTCGGTTAATTTATCGTTTAGGCGATCGCACTCTTACCGATGCAGATGTAGAACCAGTACATCAAAAAGTTCGAGATACTTTGGTGGAAAAATTTGGAGTAAGTTTAAGAAGCTAAACAATTATCAATTATCAATGACCAAAAAGATTGATAATTGATAATTGTTCACTGATAATTGTTCACAGAAAAATCATGACTAAATACATAATGTGGGGCAGCTACTGCGAGAACGTTTTAGAAAAACGCGCTCCTTATCGTCAAGAGCATTTGGATGGATTAAAAAAACAGAAAGAAGATGGTATTTTGGTTACAATTGGCCCGACAAAGGATGGTACTCAAGTTTTTGGAATTTACGAAGCTGCTGATGAAGCGACGGTTCGTAAATTAGTAGAAAACGATCCTTATTGGAAAAATGGAATTTGGACTGAGTATTTTGTGAAAGAGTGGGTACAGGCTTTTTAAAAGGTTTGTAGTTGCGCTTCAGCGCTTCCGAATTCCGAAACATGAGGCGCTATGAACGCAGTTTTCTCGCAAAGTAGCGCTACTACGAACAAAAAAATTACTTAATACTTTAGGTTGAGCATTAAAATAATCGAATATTATTAATATATTTTTTAGTTAATCTGATTTAAACCCATATGCATTCCTCAAAGGAGTCTCTTAAATGCCTGCCAAAGATATTTATCATGATACGGTGATAACTGTTCTTAAAAAAGAAGGGTGGGTAATTACTGACGACCCCTTAAAGCTAAAATGGGGATTAAGAGAATTATTTGTAGATTTAGGAGCAAGTAAACTTCTTGCAGCCCAAAAAGGTGAGCAAAAGATAGCGGTTGAAATCAAAAGTTTTGTGAAAATTTCACCTGTAAGAGATTTAGAAGAAGCTTTAGGACAATATATTCTCTATCGAAATATTTTAGAAGAAACTGAACCCTCACGCCAAATATATTTAGGAATTCGTAATCTTGTTATACAAAAAAAATCTCTACGATTGCTTGTATTTGATTCAGAAAAGGAGGTTATTGTTCAATGGATAAATTAACGAAGTATCGTCAAATAATTCAAAAAATATTGACTGAATACGCTGCAATTCCTTATTCTTATGGTGACTTAGAATATAAGCTAATTATTAGCCAAGATTGTAATAACTTTGTGCTGATGACGATGGGCTGGGAAAATGGCGCAAGGGCACATGGTTGTTTGATTCATATAGATATCATAGATAATAAAATTTGGATTCAACGGGATGGAACTGAAGATGGGATTGGTAACGATTTAGTCAAAGCTGGAATTCCTAAAGATGATATTGTTCCAGGTTTTCATCCTCCCGAGCTTAGAAAGTATGTTGAATATGCAGTTAATTAATGTTTGTTAAAACTGAAGATCAATTTATTGTCTTAGCAATTATTACCCTTTCCCATTCCAAGCTCGATAAAAATCCCCATAATTCATTTTCTCGGCACAATACCACAGCAGTTTATAACAGTGTTTAGATTCTTCTAAATTCACTTCGTTAACTTCTTCATAAAAACAATCTTTCAACGATGCAATTAATTTCGGCATTTGCTCGTTATCAAGAATCTTCTTTAAATCTTCTGCGGCATTTTTTCTGTCAGAATCTTTTTGTGCTGACTTAAGCAAGTTTACTAAAGTATTAAAAGCAAGCTGATTGTCTGGTTCTAATTTCGCTAAACTAAAAGCCCTACGTCTTTTACTATCGTCGTTTTTTGCAGATTCGATTCCTTCAACTAAAGCTGCAATTGCTTTATCATTATTTCTAGATTTATTCTTTGAGTTTCGCCGTGTTGGTTTATCCTCTTTCTTCGTTTTATTACTTAATGCAATTACGGTAAAAGCAAGTTGATTTTCTGGAGCAAGAGTTAATAAATTTTCTGCTGCATATTGCTTTTGCTGTTTATTTATTGATGAAGTAATGATTTTTTCTAAAGTTGAAATAGCAATTTGATTTTCTGGTTGGCATTTACCCAAACTAAACGCTGCTTTTCTGCGAATAGATTCTTTTTTGGTTGATTGAATAATGTTAATTAAAGCAGTTATGGCGATAGAGTTTCCTGGCTCAACTTTCGCTAAACTATCTGCTGCTTGCAAACGAAAGCTTTCATGGTAAAAAGATGTAATAATTTGTTCTAATGTGGAAATTGCGATTTTGTTGCCTGGATCGAAGAAATTTCCTAAACTATAAGCTGCATTCCAGGTATCGAAATCGCTTTGACTCGATGCAATAAACTCTTCTAAAGCAGTAATAGCACAATTGCGATCGGTTTTTAACAAGCTAACTCGCGCACCTTCCGCAATTGGCGAAGGATATCTCCACCATTTTTGCTGTGTAGAATGAAAACAACCAAAGCGCCATTTTATCAATTGTTTTAAAATTGGTTCGCATAAAGAACAATCTGCAAATTCGGCGATTCCTTCCGCTGCTAAAAAATAAGCTTGGTAACTATAAAATCCACCGCAACCGTCTTTAAATTCGATTAAATACTTGATAAATTCTTCTTTACTTGCTTGCGGTACATCATCCCTACCAAACCACAGTAGAATTACTTCTCGCCATTGGTACTCGAAGATTGGGGGATGGGGAGAGGGGGGAGAATTTATGAAGAATTGCCAATCTTCAATTGCTAATGCTGCGAAGTATTCTTGAAATGTTGGATGGTAAAAGGCGTATACTTTTTCACCTTGGGCTTCTGATATTCCTACTTGATTGAGCCAGCCTAACTGTAGTGCTAATTGAAACAAGCCTTCTTCGGGTACGCCTAATACTTCGCATACAAAACGATGTCTAAGACGGAACTTAGTTTTCTCGTTGGCGATCGCCATTAATGCGAGTTTGCCTAATGCTTGATTTAACTGGCTTCTCTGGGTTGATGTGGTGGGGAATCTATCTTGTTTCCATTCGTAAATTGCTTCTACAAATTTTTCGTAGAGCATGGCTTTAGTATTGGGTAAACCACCGCGTCTTAATCCCCAAATCCGACATAATAAAGCTAATCGCAAAGGGTTTTTAACGGCATCGCGAATCCTTCTGCGTGGGGGTTGTTCTAATTCAGTTCGCAGATTTTCGCCTAATTGTAGATTCTCCTGAAACCAACAACTGATAAATTTTCCCATCAAATCTGAATTATTAGGATTGCCGTAAGTAAAATTCAGGTTGCGGAAAGTATCAAAATCTGACAAAGCATTTTTTCCAGCATCCCAAACATTTAAGCGACAGGTAACAATAACCGCCGCATCTGCTACCCAACCTTTGAGATAGTCAGCAATTTTACTTAAAGATAAACTTGATTCTATTGCCATTTCATCCACAGCATCCAGCAGCAACCATACCTTTCCTTGGTTAAACTGTTCGCAAAACGAATCTTCTATTTCTGGGGAAATCTTGCGTTTACGAGTAGCCGCTTTCAACCAATCTTCAATCAAATAATCTTCTAAACTTTTTCCCTGTAAATCCGCAAGAGAAATCCAAATTGGTAAAAATTCCGTATTATCGGTTAACCAGGTGGCAATTTTTTGTAAAAGCGTCGTTTTACCCGCACCAGGTTCACCTAAAATAGCAATACGACTACTTTCTTTTGATTCCAACTGTTGTAAAAACTGATCTAAAGTGAAAGTTTCGCTAACATCACCATCTTCCGACTCGTATAGCTGCGAACCCTTTCCTGGATGAACATCACCACCACGTCTTTCACGGCGTGAGCGCTTCACCAAACCCAACGGTACGTAAACTTCATCTAGCGCAAAACTTACACCATCCGCACTTGTCAGGGGATTGGTTGTTAATCGTCGGTGATTATCTGCTTCTAAGCTTTGACGACAAATTTCGATCCAGTTAAGAGAGAGGGAGGAGGGGGGAGAGGGGGTAGAGGGGGTAGAGGGGGTAGAAAAATTCACCTTGTCCCCTTGTCCTTTTCTCAACTCCCATTCCGCATCAAATTTTTCTAAATTAGCTTCCGTTTCCCAGCGAGAGTACCAAAGATTCAAGGTAAAATGCCAATTTTCCGAACCCCCACGAGTTGCGCGATTGTCTTCGAGAATTTCTAGAAAATCTGTAAACCGTTTAAGTGCTTCTTTAATTTGTTCGGCTTTTAAAGGAATTTCATTACCTTGCAAACCCGTTAATTCTTGCAAAAACCGTACCTTAGTTCTGATAACCAACCGTTTTTCTGTTAACCAGCGAACTTGAATATGGGAACGTATTGCATCAACTACAACTTCATTACATACATCGAACTCATCGTTAGCATAAGCCAAAAGTGACTCTAGCAAACGCTTCGCTCGTTTCTGAACTTGTAAACCATAGCTAATTCGGGCCATTGAAACAGGTTAAAGGTTAAAGGTTAAAGGTTAAAGGTCAAAGGTTATGATTTATAACTCCTACCTCTTAAATCCTAACTCTAACTCTTCATTCTTAATTCTTCACTCCTAACTCCTAATTCCTAACTCCTAACTGTTTATTACTTCCTTAATCACATCACTCATCGGATGTTGTTCGTCATTAAAATCCAATGATATTTCACATCTAGTCAACGGAAACGGTTCTAACATTTTGCCATTTTCCCAACTTTCCAAACGCCACCACAAGGTTTGAACTATTATTTCTTTACCATCTATTATTTCAAAAGTTATTTCACCAAGGTTATTTAAACCAACAATTTCCGTACCGTATTTTGTTTTACTCAGATATTCGCGATAGTTTTTCGCCATTGATAAGTATTTTTCTAAAGCTGGTTTGCGGTTTTCTCCCGGTAATGGAGCAATTACAGAAGTCGCTTCTTGGTTTTCAATTTTTGGTTTTTCTAATCCTTCGTATTTTGATGCGAGGAAATCAATTCGATACCACCACTCTGGTTTTTTAGTAATTTCTAATTTCCGAAAACTATTTCTTTGTTTAACTAAATCAATTATTCCGGGAATACCTTTAATTTTTAAAGGAGTAAGTTGAAATATATCTTCGACAAGCAGACTCATATTACCAACATTTACTTCTTTATCTTGTTGATTTTCCCATCCTAATACTTCTGCTGTTGGTAAATCGCTATTTACTTTAATAGGAATAAAACCTTGTCTGTGTGCGGAATGGCTACCACCTATACCCGCGACTTCATTTTTAAACGAACTACTAGTTAATTGAGCAATTACTAATTCGCAGTTAACAGATTCGGGACTTTCAAAAGGATGTGTTGCCGAATATTGCAAACGCGCACCAAAACCATAGTGAACGTCACCGGATAAAAATACTACACGACTTTTGGAATTAGGTAATGCTCGTAATGCCAATCTAGCAATCATTCTTTCAAAAGCCGTTTTATTTAATGCCCAAGCCTCAGTATCAAAACCCCAAGCTGCATTACCAATTTTCTCGTAAACTTTTTTGGCGATTTTTTGCAGGTTTTCTATATAAGGTACTCCGATAAAAGGACTGGGAGAAATAACAAAACTAATTTCAATATCATCTTTACGCACTTGCTTTGTTATTTGTTCGTCGTAACCTTCCTTACTAATAAGTGCGGGAAAATCAAAATCTTTGCCAGGGAATTCTCGCCAAGTGCGCGTATCGAGTACTATCACTTCATAACCGGGGCCATTAACAATATAATGCCAAGTTAAAGCTGCATCGGAATGAGGTAATTTTTGCGAGTTTTGTTGAATATCTGCAACGCTAAATAAACCAATTCGTTTAGTAATCTGTTCGGAGAATATTTTATTTGTACCACCACCAACACTCCAAGCCACAGCAGCTTTGAGTAATTCCTCACCATTCGTATTTTTTTCAAACTGTTCCGGTGTATTACCCCAAGCCTGACAAATAGCACCAGCCAGCATACCATTTTGCAAAATCCGCTTGCCCAAAGGTTTATCGAGAATACGGGAACACCAAGCCATATTCAAATACCAATCATCGGTGATTTCATGGTCGTCGAATATCATATAGGTAGGAATATTCGCTAAAGCACGTCTCACACTTTTGAGAGTTGACCAAAATTCTTTAATATATTCAACTTCTTTTTCGTAAGCTTTTCTCTGATCATTTTTAGCTTCGCAATGTTCCGAATTCACATCATTAAAATCGGGAAATAATTCAGCATCAACCCACAAGACATCACTCCAAGCAAATAAATGCATCGCCAAATATTCGCCAAAGGTAAATAAATGACTTTTCGCAATATTAGTTAAGTTATTTAATTTACCAATACTTGCCGTCAAACCAGCCGTTTTAGTCGCTAAATTATTGCGTTTTCCCGGATTTAATTCCTGTTTATTTTCAACCCCAGGTAATTTTTCAGACCATCCCAAAAGCGTTTCACTCGCATCCATCAACATAAAAAGTAATACATCAGCGACATCATCGGCATAGATTTGATCGCCAGTTAAAAACAGTTGATGCGGTCGTTTTTTTGGTTCTATTTGTAGCGCCTCTTTTATCATCTTATCCACAGCAGCAAGCGCATCTAAGCTTTCACCGTGGGGTTTGCGACAAGAACCGTGAATAATGCGTAAATCTTTTAAATTGCTTGGAGGTAAAGCAAAAGAAGGCAATGTATATTGAGGATAAGTAATATCTTTAAGGGAACCAGCCGCAGTTAATATACCAGGACTGCTAAGTAATTCTCCATTACCAAAATGTAAATCGTAGAGATAATTTTCACCATTAATAAGTATATTTGATGAAGTTTTAGCAGTCACAGCAACAACGTGTAAATTAATGCCAATTCTTGCCGTAGTTCTAGTACTTTCAAATAAGAAATTATGGTTTTTATCAAATATTGTAAGAGTGACATGACGATTTGCTTTTAAAGCCACCCATACAGTTACAGAATCGGGTTCGGTACGTCGTAAAATTGGTCCAGCAAGAACTAAAGGTAGTTCATTAATGCGTTCTCTTAATGGTATCCATCCCATCTAACTTTTGTCCCATCAACAGCTTCCTTTTATTGTTATAACGGTTTTGAGTTAAGAAGGGATGTTTGATTGGGAATTTTCGGCGATTATTTTTTGGGGGTAGGATTTTTGATTAGGGGAAAATACCTGGCGGTTGAAACCAGGATTGTGGCGCTTTTGAAGCCTTTCATCTGTTGCAAATGTTAGCATAATTGGGTATCAGTAAAGAAAACCAAAGTCGATGAAAATAAAAGCAATTATTCATCCAGCAGAAGAAGGTGGTTATTGGGCTGAAGTTCCAGCGCTCCCCGGTTGTATCACTGAAGGTGAAACTCGGGAAGAAGTATTAATTAATTTAAAAGATGCAATAGAAGGTTGGTTGGAAGTTGCAAATAGTAGTCACCAACTAGAATCAAATGCTCAAATTGTCGAGATTGCGGTATGAAATCAATCTCTGGTAAAAGCCTCACATAAATAATTAAACCTATGGCAATCCTCCAAAGTAAAAACTTATCAATAGGAGATATCCACCGTCTTTTCGGCTATCAAAGGCAATACAATGATTCATTCACATCATTGTTATCGTTAGAGCTTTTAAGCGAATTTGAAAGACAAGAACTTTTACAAATTCGCACGGATTTTGATAATTACATTATAGAAAGTAAAGTATTAGAAGGATTAGTAAAAGCGTTAACAGTTTTTCCGTTAATGCGATTAGCTGGCTTTTATCGCTCTCCTATTAAAATGGCTTTAGAAGAAAATATTGCCGATATAGTTATTGAAGACGAAGATACAAAAGTTACAGGTAGGCTGGATATTTTAGCTATTAATAAAGCAAAATCATATTTTTGGGTTTTAGTGATTGAATCTAAGAATAGTGAAGTTGCTGTATCGGCTGGTTTACCGCAATTGCTTACTTACGCATATGAATGCTTACAACATCAAAAATCAGTTTGGGGTTTGACTACTAACGGAAGAGAATATCAATTTGTGTACATTCAACAGGGAAATCCTCCGATATATCAGTTAATGCCATCATTAAATTTGATGGAATCCGAGCGAGCGGTTGAGTTGTTGCAGGTTTTGAAAGCGATTTGTGAGTTGGGTTGAGATCAAAACTGGTTCCCAGCAAGAGACTGGGAACCCATTATCTAAAGGCTCTGCCTTCAAAATACCTGGTGGTTGAAACCGCTGCTACACAAGCGAAACCCGGATGGTGCGCGGGTTAAGAATATCGTGGTAAGATAATTCAGTCATATATTTGAGTAAGACTGATGCAGAAAGTCACAATCACTTTAGAAGATGACATCTTACAATTTGTAGATTCTCAGTCAAAAGGTAATCGTAGCGCCTATATAAACGCACTTTTAGCAGAATATCGTCGTCGTAATTTAGAATCACAAATGATTACCGCTCTACAAGAGGATGCCCAAGACTCAGAGTATCAAGCTGAAATTGCTGCTTGGGATGCTGTTGTAGGAGATGGGATTAATGCCCCAGAATAATTTGACTTACCGACGAGGAGAAATTCGGTGGGTAAAACTCGATCCAACAGTAGGGGCTGAAGCGCAAAAAACACGCCCTTGTCTAATAGTTCAAAATGACATCATGAACCAATATGGGCTATTAACTATTGTGATGCCTTTTCGACCCGGAAGTAAAGAAGCTCCTTATATAGTGAATGTTAAACCAACTCCTGCAAATGGATTAGATAAAGAACGTTTTATAGATGTAGGGCAAATTCGTTCTGTAGATCATCATCGTATTTTAGGTAAGCTTGGTGAATTAGAGGAAGAATACTGGGAATCTATTCGCACTGCATTAAATATAGTTACGGGATTTGGATTGTAAGCCTTTAATAGAATTTGAACCGCAACAACTTTATCGTTTGAGTTAAATTTAGGTTTTACGCGAGATTAATTACTGCATCAACCAACGGCGAAACAATTCCACAATAATACGCCATTGTCCTTGAGTTTCTGCAATAACATCATGACGCTGTAAAGTATCGATTGCTGTTTGTAAAGTTGCTTTATCAAAACCTTCTTGAGAAACTTCTTTGATCGCATCCTCATAATTCAATCCTTCTGGATGCGGTGCAAGTACCTTCAGTACAGCTTGTTGTCCTTCTGCACCCTGCTTTGCTTGACTCCAAACCCCTTCAAAATAGTAGCGTCCCCGCTTAAAAAACTCAGTATTATTAACAACTGCTTCCACATCTTCCACCGTGAAAACTGCGTCGCGTTTACGTCCTAATTCAAAAACTTGATCGTTGTAGTGGCGAACTAGCACAAAGCCGATTAATTGCACTAAATAAGGTTGTCCGTGGGTGAATTCGTATATTTTATCTAATGCTTCTGGTTTGTAGTCGAGAAGGAATTCTTCTGTATTTTCTAAATCTTCGTTATTAATATTTGGGTTTATTAAAGAAGGATTAGCAAGAATTTGACGGGTAACAGCACGCTCCATAAAACCCACGTGAATGGGAATAACGCTAGCGAAAAAGGGCTGAAAATAATCTGCTGTCATCTCCTCCAAAGTATGCAAACCTGCAAAAGCAAAAGCAACTTGAGAATTCATTTGCAATAATCCCCGCAGATAACCAAGAAAATTTTCAGAAATTTTTCCTGCTGCAATTAATTCTTCGATTTTCTCAAACTCATCAATAGCGATAATTAAACCCCGTAAAGACGTTGCATGGAAAGTCTCTACAACCTGTTTCAAATATCTTTTAAAAGTAATTTCGGGAAGCTTGAGTAATTTATCGTCATCGGGAGGTGGAACATTAACTGCTTCGGAAACAGCATCACATATTACCATCAACACTTCCCCAACTCCCTCGGAAATGTTGCCAGAATTTAACATATTGACGTAGGCTACCCGCACCCCCGAGCCTACAGAGTTAGCAGCATTGCGTAAAATCGAAGTTTTACCCATGCGTCTGTGACCGTAAATTACCACAGATTGTAATTGCTCGCCCATCACCCATAATTCTTCAAGCTGCCTCATCACCTCTTCCCTTCCGACGAATTTTTCTCCAATAACTGGATCGCCGATAATGTACGGATTGCGGACAGGTTTAGTGATGGAAACTTCCCCAACTTCACCAGCAATTTGCAGTAAAGCTTTTTGCCAAGTTTGGGCTATATCAATAATGAGTTCTCTTTCTGCTTCGGGTAGGGTTTTGGAATTATTTAAGATGTTGGTGAGTTCTCCCAAAGCGCGGTTAAGTGAAAAAGAACGGGTTGCGCGGGATACGCTGCGCTTTACAACTTGAATATCTTCCACAACGCGGTGCAAATTTGAAATTGCCTTCCAAGTTGTTGGGCGTAAAAAGTTTTCCTGCGACGATTGTAGAGACCTTATATGTAAATTATCTATAGGAATTCTGGCAATATCATCAAAATCTTTTGTTCCTTGAAAAACTGTCAGAGCTTTGGCAAGGGCGTACATCTCTTCGCCATAAAGGAGAGGACGTACTACTGCAAAAGCTTCTTCTGCTTTAGCTGGTTTTTTTTCGTGGAGATACCAAAAACCCGCAGCAGATGCGTGAGCCTTTGTATCTAATCGAGTTTCCACTCTCAAAGGAGGAGAAAATGGATCTTTGAAATTGCGAATGAATAAAAAGTCTCTTAAGAGTTGTTTTGTTAAAGAAGCGGAAGCGAAACCGACTAACTTCCAATCAAAAGGTGCTTCAGCTAACTGAGAGACACGATAAATAATTTGTTCGGCAGAAGTTTTAGCAAGTACTTGATTAACAGCTTTGACAGCAGGGATAAATTGCAAGGTATATGCAAGCAGTTGGTTAATGTTTTTCAAACCTGTTTCCCAATCCTGTTCCAGCCATTTTCTTAAGCGAACAGAAAGAGAAGGTATGGGTAGTAAAGTAATGCGTAAAGAAACTAAGCTACTTTTTTGCAGGTATCGAATATTGAAGAATAAACCAATAAACCAACTGTCTGCACGGAGAACCGCCATGCCTAAAGCCACGCCAAAAGCCACGCCAAAAGTCACGCCAAAAGCCACGCCAAAAGCCACGCCACTTGCCACGCCAAAAGCCACGCCAAAAGCCACGCCAAAAGCCACGCCACTTGCCACGCCACTTGCCACGCCAAAAGCCACGCCACTTGCCACGCCA
>NZ_CAWUDI010000067.1:0-41571 GCF_963920925.1 Calothrix sp. CCY 0018
ATAATCTAAATTCTTAGGCTAGAAGCCCAGTGTCTTTAGACCTGGGTCGTTGACACCGAGGAATTCGATAAAATACACGCTCAGTATTCCCTCGATTGTGCGATGGCTAACTAAGGGGATGGGGATACAAGGAAGGTAGAAATACAATTCCCAACTTTTAACTTATAATAAAAAATTTTTAATCCAAAATCCAAAATCTCACAACTCCTAACTCCTAACTCTTTACTCTCTACTCCATTTAATTGTGTATAAAGTAGGTGTGAATAATCATCATACTTGAGACAGAATTTGTATGACATCTTACCAAGCTGATTCAGAAGGAGACGAAGTTATGAGCGATTTAATGACAGAAACAGAAAGCATCAACCATGTTGAGGTGATTGAAAACGTTATCGATACGCTGGATGAAAACGATAGCGCAATGGTTAATCATCCTTCTGAGGGTGCATATTTATGGAAGTTTAAGTACGGTAGCGTGGAAGTGTTTGTCCAATTGACGGGGACAAGCGATGAAGATACAATCACAATTTGGTCTTCTGTTTTGAAATTACCTGCAAAAGATGAAGCTACGATGATGCGGCAGCTTTTGCAAATGAACTGTTCGGGTACGTTAGAAGCGCGATTTGGTATAGTTGAGAACCAGGTGGTAGTTATATCTACGCGCATTTTAGAAGACTTATCTCCTGCCGAAGCCTCTCGTTTAATTACCATTGTGGCGACTATAGCTGACGACAACGACGAAGATTTACAAGCCAAGTTTGGCAAGTAACAGTTAACAGTTATCAGTTAGCAGTAACCAGTTATCAAAATTGAGGTAGCTGGTTGCTTTTGTAAATATAGCAGCTTCACTCTTATTGGAATACAGACTTAACCTCACCCCTTCCCCTCTCCTTAGTAAGGAGAGGGGTGCCCTTTAGGGCGGGGTGAGGTTTATCGAAGTGTATTGCACTCAACCGAAATCGCTACAATACTACGGATGGGCTTCCTTGCCACCAACTACTATCAACTAACAACTAATAACTATCAACTATCAACATTTTGAAAACTTGGCGATTGATTCCGCTTATAGAAGCGAATGGTAAATTACAAATGGCGATCGATGAATGGTTGTTGAAACAGCATTTGTCGGGACATCCGCCAATTTTACGTTTTTATACTTGGTTGCCTTCCGCAATTTCTCTTGGTTATCATCAACACAAGTATCCAGAAGATTGGCAAAATTTAATTTGGAAGGGTGAGGAAATAGACTTGGTACGTCGTCCGACTGGGGGACGTGCTGTGTTACATAATGGTGATTTAACTTACGCTGTGGTGACATCTGGACTTTCTGGGAGTCGGATTGAAGCGTATAAAAAGATATGCGAATTTTTGATTCAAGGTTGGCGTAATTTAGGTATTGAGTTGAATTATGGTACTGCTGGCAGGGGTTATATTAACAATCCCAACTGTTTTGGTACTGCAACTGGTGCCGATTTGGTAACGGTTGATGGTAGTAAGTTGATTGGTAGCGCTCAGTTGAGACGTGGTAACGTGATTTTGCAACACGGCTCGATGCGGTTGAAACCAGATGCGGAGTTGTTTAAACAGGTTTTTGGTGAAGAATTGTTTGATGGGGTTGCGATTGCGGAAGATTTGACAATTGAAAGAATAATTGCATTTTTAATTGATGCTGCTAAAGATTGTTTTGGGGTGGAGTTTGAGGAAAAAGCCTTGAGTGAGGATGAGTGGGAAGAGATTTTAGCGATGTAGTTAAATTCCCAACCAATCTTTAATTTCTGCAATCAACCATCTTCTTTCAGCATCGGCTAATTTGGGAGAAAAACCACCAAAATCAAATTTGATTGCACCAGCTTCCATAGAAACCATTTTTAACTTTTGATCGTTGACTTTGTAAGAAGTTTTACCAACAGTAATATTATCAATGGCTGAAGTCTTTCCCGTTTTTTGTCGATAAGTGAAACCTAATAACTTCCATTGCATTACAAATTCAACCCGATTAAAATCAACCGAGAAATGTCCAAAGGCAGGAAGAAAAAACATGGTAAAAGGCATTAAACCAAATATCCAAAAAATGATTACTGTTGGATTGAATAAAATCGCGAAGCTGGTAGGAATAAACCAAAAAATACAAAACAATATTAAAAAGATGCTTTCAACTGTAATTCCTCTTCTGGGTACTTCAATTTCTAAGTGATTGTAAGATTTATCTAATTTAATTCGGCTACCGTATGGTTTAGAAATTTCACCAGAAGAATTAACGGCAAGACGATTATTTAAAGCTTCTAAAGCTTGAGGTGCAGAACTAAATCTTTGCTCAATATCTGGTTCGGTTAATTTTTCAATCCAGCGCATAAAATTATTACTAAGATTAACTCGATCTTGAAACTGAATTCGCATTTGTTTTTGCGGTAAATCTGCGGGTATTATCCCCGTTGCAAGATGAATTAATGTTGCTCCTAAAGCATACAAATCGGAAGCAGGAACGGTTCTACCACCGAATTGTTCTAAGGGTGCATAACCGTAAGTTCCAACTACTGTAAACGTAGCTCCTTTTGCTGCTGCGTTATCCTGTACTGCTCCAAAATCAATTAAATAAACTTGTTTATCCCCACCTAACATTAAGTTACTCGGTTTAATATCGCGGTGAATAACTTGGGGATTGAGTGTATGTAAATAACAAAGGATTTCTAATACTTCGGCGGCAATTTTTCGTAATTCTTCTTCGGTAAATCTCTGTTTTTTCTCAATTAATTGTTTGAGCGATTCGCCGGGAATGTATTCTTGAACTAAAGCAAACCAGTTATTTTTATCCTCAACAGAAAAATAATCGCGGTATTTAGGAATTTTGGGATGAGAAAGCTGTTTAAGAATATCGGCTTCTCGTTCAAATAATTTTAAATCTTGCCATTGAAATTGTTCGCCAAATGATAAAAATTTGAGAATTACTGTTTCTGCTGGCTGAATTGATATATCTTCCGCTAACCAAGTCTGACGACCTGCATTTTGTGCTAGTTTTTGTTTTAAGATATACCTATTTTGCAATATTGTTTTTTCCTCTAGCATAGTAAATTAATTCAAATATATTTAGGTTATTCTTATAAATAGCTCAAAACAATTAATTAGTCTTGAGTAATTTCCCTATGTGGTTAAATATTTTTAAATAGAATAAATATGTCATCTAAAAATAAAAGATTTATTTCGCAAAGTACGCTGATTCCGATATTATTCCTTAGTTTCGCAAGCTTTTTCCTCACATCTTGGATTATACTTCCCGCACCAACTTTATTTTTATTACAATTTGGAGTAGTCGCACCAGAAATTTCTCCTTGGTTATTCCTTCTAAATATAATTACTTTATTTCTATCTTTAATCTTTATTCGTCAACTGCAAATTCAACAGACAGTTTGTATTTTAAGTTTGCTCGGATTGATGGTTTGTAGTTTGCAATTAGCAAGCATTACACCAACTGAAATCCAGTTTAATAAGTCTATGGCTCAAGTATTAGGAAGCAATTATCAACAAAAAGTTCCAGTTGAAGTCAAAGCCAAAATGCGGAAGCAGCCTTTTATTCTAACCGATATCTTTCGAGGAATTAACTTAGATAAAACTCGTCATATAACTAATATTAATTTTGCGACTCCCGCAGGAGTAGCTTTAAAAATGGAAGTTTATCAACCGGAAAAAGTTGGTAAATATCCAGCAATTGTATTTATTTATGGTGGGGCTTGGCAAAATGGTAATCCATCCGTAAAACCTGAGTTTAACAGATACATGGCGGCTCGTGGATATACTGTATTTGCGATCGATTACCGTCATGCGCCAGAATACAAGTTTCCCGCTCAATTCGATGATGTAAATACTGCTTTAAAATTTATTCGCGATCGCGCTGATGAATACGAAGCCGATGTTGACAAAATGGTATTATTAGGGCGCTCTGCTGGCGCTCATTTAGCGATGCTGGCAGCTTACCAACCGGATGCACCAAAAATCCGCGCTGTAGTTAATTACTACGGCCCGGTAAACTTAACTCAAGGATATAATGAACCCCCCTATCCCGATCCAATTAATGCTCGTGCTGTTTTAAAAGCATTTTTAGGAGGTTCCCCTCAGCAGTTACCGACGCTGTATGAAACTGCTTCACCAATTAATTATGTGGTGCCCAATTTACCCCCAACTTTGCTAATTTACGGCAGTCGAGATCATGTTGTAGAAGCCAGATTTGGCAGACAAATGTATAATAAATTGCGAGATAAAAATACGGCTGTTTATTTAGAAATTCCTTGGGCTGAACATTCTTTTGATAGTATTTTTAACGGTGTTAGCAATCAATTAGCTTTGTATTATACCGAGAGATTTATTGCTTGGGCAGTTAACAGTTAGCAATCTTACGATACTTTTATTTTGACTTCTTAAAATAAAAAAGGAAAATCCACTTATAAATACATTTCTCAAACTCATAGGAAAATTGCATTATAATTTACATTTTTTAGCTGTAATTAGTTAAGTCTTCATTCTCGCCTTTAAATTGATTTCAGGGCTGCATATACAAAGTACGCTAAAACTTACATCTTGCACCATTAGCAACAATCGCCTTGGAATAAATTCCCAGGCTAATACACCAAGTCGTCTAAAGACGATTAGACAAGTCTTTTAGTGCGTTTTAAGGCACTTTGTATATTAGCCGCATCAATTGATTTCTCTGCGAGAAAGCCTCCGGCTTACGAGGCGGAAATTTGGGCTTAACGATAATGGTGCAACAAGTAACTTAAAACGCACTAAAAATTTTCCCCAGTCTGATTTATCAGACTTTGTATATAAGCCTTGGAATAAATTCCAAGGCGGTTTACGAGGCTTACTGAGATTACTATTTAAAAGCTTACAAAATAAGAAATAAATCCCTCACTACAAACTAAGCCTCTTTCAAATACCCTTTCTTCGGGTGCATATTCCGCTAAAATCATTGTCATCATTGCTAAATGCCAAGAATGTTCGCCGCTGTTTTCTCGACGGGAACCATCTATTAATAATGTTTGACGTAATACATTTTTTAATTGATCAATTTCGATGATGAATTGTAATTGTTGATGGAGTCGATTTACTTGCATTTTTTGTAATAAATACTGTATATATCGGTTACAAAATATTACTATGCCACGTTGCCCCTCACAACACACCCTACTTATATAAGATTTACGCAAAGCCCTGCTTTTTAAGGGGGGTTGGGGGGATCTTAGAGTTGGGAATGCTTACTTTGTGGTTGCGGTTGCGTAAGTCTTGTTATATATAAAATCTAAAACAAAAACATCCGTTGTAAAAATCTAAAATAAATTATGGCTGATATGTTAGTTAAACTCTATACCTTGCCATCCGCAGAAGTAGAGATTGCCGCGCAAGAAAAGCAGGGTATAGTTATTAGACGTGCGATCGCGCCGGAAAAAAGCAGTATTCTGGCTTGGGTTGAGGAGCAATTTAATACACGCTGGATGAGTGAATGTGACGTTTCTTTTAAAAATTCACCTCCTAGCTGTTGGATTGCTGTAGAAAACCAGCAAATTCTCGGCTTTGCTTGTTATGAATGCACTTGTAAGAATTTTTTTGGCCCTATAGGTATCGGTGAAACTGCAAGAGGAAAAAAAGTTGGTAAAGCATTGTTATTAGCTTGCTTGCACGATATGCGGGTGCAAGGATATGGTTATGCAGTTATCGGTGGTGCAAGCGACGGTGTAGCGGATTTTTATCGCAAAACTGTGGGTGCAACAATTATCGAAGATTCGTCACCAGGAATTTATCAAGGGATGTTACGAGGATAATTGGTAATTGGTAATTGATTCTAACTCCCTACTCCCTACCTACTCCCTGTTCCCTATTAACATAAATGGAATCAATATTAACTAAAATTAGGAATTGGATTAATACAGTTTGGGAATTTTTAGAAACTGAAAATTTTATTCGTCCGCTTTTAGTTATTCTTGTAATTGTTGTAATTAGTTCGTTAAGTTTATCTCTTGTAGAACCGAATCTGTCTTTATTTGATAGTTTGTGGTGGGCTGTTGTCACCTTAACAACAGTTGGTTATGGTGACGTTACTCCAAAAACTATTCCCGGACGTTTTATTGCTTTTCTTGATATGCTTGTCGGGATTGGAGTTTTGACTCTTCTTACCGCTACAGTTGCCAGTATTTTAGTAGAAAAGAAAATAAGTAAGGATTTAGGAATGCATTCTTATAGTTTTGAAAATCACATTATTTTATGTGAATGGAATTATCGGGCTGAGATAATTCTTAAAGAGTTGCGTTTGGAATCGGAAACAGAAAAAACTCCTATAGTTTTAATTTCCGATATCGATAGAAAACCAGTTAAAGATAAATATTTATTCTTTGTCAAAGGTGACGTTTGTGATGAAACTTTGCATCAAGCGAATTTACTAAAAGCCAAAACCGTAATTATTTTAGGTGATGATAGTTTAGATTATAAACAACGCGATGCAAAGGTTATATTATCGACTTTGACGGTAGAAAGTATTAATAAAAATGCTTATACCATTGCCGAACTTATAAATGAAAAAAATATCGAAACTTGCAAGCGAGCTTATGCTGATGAAATAGTTGTCAGTAGTAAATTATCTAGCAATTTGATTTCAAGTGCTGCTATCAATCACGGTATTAGTAAAGTTATTTCCGATATTGTAACTTATGAATATGGCTCTCAAATATTTAAGATTCCTGTTCCAGAATCTGAAGTTGGACATCTTTTTATAGATATTTTTATAAAAATGAAAAAGGATTCTCAAAGTACTGTTATTGCTATACAGCAAGGTAATGAGGGAGAAACTATTTCTAACCCGTTACCTGATTATCAACTTGAGAAAGATGACTATTTAATTTTTATTGGTAGTCATGGTAAGTCTTACTCTTCTAAAGAGATATTCAAAACTCCTAACTCTTAACTCTTTTGACTTAAAATTGGCTTGGTATAACTATCAACGAAAAATAAGGTACAGTTTCCGCTTCAACTTCATCGATAGATAATATCTGCTGATTTTCTAAAGTTGCATTTTCAATATACTTTGCTCTTTCTACCAACCCCAATTCTTGCAAAACCTGCTTTACTTTACTAAAATTCTTCCCCAATTTGATAATTACCGCAGCATCGGCAACTCTCAATTTCTCTTTTAAAACTTCTTTTGAAAGTATCCCCGAAAGCACCATGAAAACATCATTACGGTAAGTTAACGGTATTCCCATCATCGCTGCACTAGCCATTACCGAAGATATTCCCGGAATTATTTCTGTGGTAAATTTAGGTGATAGTCTGTTAAAAATATACATGAAACTCCCGTAAAAAAACGGGTCGCCTTCGCAGAGTACGGCAACATCTCGTCCATTACTTAACTGTTCGGCTAATTGCTCGGCGGCTTTGTCATAAAAGGGTTGAGCGGATTTTTCTAGTTTAAAAGGTAATATTATGGGAATCTCTATTTGATTATCTTGCAAAAATTCAGCAACAATCGAACGAGCAAAACTGTTACCTTGTTCCGAAGCAGGATAAGCGATTACAGGTACAGACTGTAAAATCCGTAACGCCTTCAAAGTAATTAACTCCGGGTTTCCCGTACCTACTCCTACACCATAAAGACAACTCAAGTTACTGCTCCTCCTGACATAGAGCATTCACCGCAGCCGATGCGATCGCGCTTCCTCCTCTTCTCCCATGCAAAGTGACAAATGGCACTCCTCGACTATTCGCAGCCAAAGCCGCTTTCGATTCTGCTGCACCCACAAAACCGACGGGAAAACCTAAAATAACCGCAGGTTTGGGAAATCCAGCATCAAATAATTCTAAAAGATGAAATAAACCTGTAGGAGCATTACCGATTGCCACAATTGCCCCTTCGATCTCAGATTCCCATAACTCTATTGCAGCCGCAGAGCGAGTATTACCCATTTTCCACGCTAATTCCGGTACCTCTGGATAATTCAGCGTACAAATTACGGGATTATTCGCTCTTAAACGCCGTTGAATGATACCTTTTGCTACCATTTCGGCATCGCATAAAATTGATTCGCCTGCTGCAAGCGCTCTTTTGGCAACAGTTATAGCTTGTGGCGATGCTTCTAAATCGGTAACAATATCAGTCATGCCGCAACTATGAATTATACGCACTGCCAAGGGTATCAAATCGGCGGGTAAGTTTTCTAGATTCGCTTCTTCACGAATGATAGAAAAAGAACGATTGTAGATTTCTTTAGGATTGCGGATGTAGTCCATTGAGGAATAGTGAGGAGTTAGGAGTTAGGAGTTAGGAATTAAGTTTTAATTTCAAAGCTTAGAATACCACGAACACAAGTCGTAATAGGTATTCCCAACCTTAAGATCCCCCCAACCCCCCGATTAATTGGGGGGCTTTGCGTAAGTCATAATATTTCTATAAGTAGGTAAACGTAATTAGATATAAGACAAAACCTCACCCTTAATAAGGAGAGGGAAGCCGTAGGCAGGGTGAGGTTTTATATTTAATTTTACCTAGTTACTTATTCCCCGTTCCTTATTACCAATTACCAATTCCCCACCCAAAATATAATAATGTAATCAAAACAAACAAACGAACGTTGATGCACAAATGGTTATCTGTGGTGGGTATTGGTGAGGATGGTTTACCTGGATTGAGTCAGGTAGCTTGTTCTGTTGTGGAAAAAGCAGAAATTTTGGTAGGAGGTAAGCGGCATTTATCGATGCTTCCAGAAGATGATAATAGGGAAAAGTTGATTTGGAGTTCTCCCATTGCCACTTCTGTAGAAGATATTATCCAGCGTCGCGGAAAATCTGTTTGCATTTTAGCAAGTGGCGATCCGATGTGTTTTGGGATTGGCGTTACTCTCACCCGTCGCATACCCATTTGTGAAATAACTATTATTCCCGCACCTTCATCATTCAGTTTGGCTTGTTCCCGTTTGGGATGGGCTTTACAAGAAGTGGAAACCTTAACTTTAGCAGCTCGTCCGATATCGCTTTTGCATCCGGTAATTTATCCTGGTGCGCGGTTACTTATTCTTAGCGAAGGTAAAAATACCCCGGCTATTGTGGCGCAAACCCTTGTAGATAGAGGTTTCGGCAATAGTAAAATTACAGTTTTGGAATACATGGGAGGAGAGCGCGAGCGTATAGTTGAAGGTATTGCCGCTGAATGGGAAACCACCAAAATCGCCAGCTTAAATACAATTGCAGTCGAATGTATCGCCGATGCAGATATATTGCAGCTTCCCAGAATCGCCGGTTTACCAGACATAGCTTATCACCACGACGGACAACTTACCAAACGCGAAGTTAGAGCAATAACATTAGCCGCACTCGCACCCATCCCCGGACAAATGTTGTGGGATATCGGCGCTGGTTGCGGTTCCATCAGCATAGAATGGATGCGAACTCACCCCCGATGTTGGGCGATCGCCATCGAACAAAATGACTCCAGGCTTAATTACATTGCCGACAACGCAGCAAGTTTAGGCACTACAAATCTGCGTATAATCCACGGAGAAGCACCCACTGCATTACAAGGCTTAGAACCTCCCGACGCTATTTTCATCGGCGGTGGTATTACCTCAGAAGGAATATTTGATACCTGCTGGCAAGCACTTCGCACTGGAGGACGTTTTGTAGCGAATGCAGTAACTGTAGAAAGCGAGCAGAAACTACTCGAATGGCACAGTCAAGTTGGTGGAAATTTAACAAGGATAGCCATCCAAAGAGCGCAACCCATAGGTAAATTTTTGGGATGGAAAGCGATGGTACCCGTGACGCAGTGGGTTGTGGTGAAAGAGTGACGGGGAGATGGGGTAGAGGGGGTAGAGGGGGTAGAGGGGGGAGAGGGGGGAGATAATTTCTAAACTCCCAATGCCCCATGCCCAATGCCCCATGCCCAATTACCAATTACCAATTACCAATCCTCACAAATATTACAATTAAATTAACTGCCGCTAATTAATGTTATGGTACTCCAGTTCAACCAGCAACTGACTCTCGAAGAGTTCTTAAATCTTCCTCCCGGAGAAGGAGATATTACCTACGAACTCGTTGACGGAAAAGCAATTCCTAAAATGTCACCAAAAAAATTTCATTCCAAACTTACCCGCGCTCTTCTTAATTTAATCGAAAAATGCTGTGAAGATAAAGGTGAAGTATGTCCGGAATTGGCGATCGCGTTAACTCGTCACGGGCGTAATTGGGTACCTACACCAGATTTACTATATATTTCTAACGAACGTTTACCGGATGACTGGGATGAAGAGGGGGCTTGTTCGGTTCCACCAGATTTAGCAATTGAAATTATCTCACCAGGGCAAACTTTTGGACAAATGGCTCTGAAAGCGCAAGATTATTTGAATGCTGGAGTATTGCGGGTTTGGGTGGTGGATAGCAAAGCCAGAAGCATCACGGTTTTTTATCCAGATGCAGCACCCCATACTTATGTAGGAGATGAAATTATTACAGATTCGTTGTTTGAAGGTTTGCAATTTAGTGTTGAAGCGGTGTTTAAACTTGCGAAAATTCCCGCAAAAAATGGTTAGCGATCGCAACCTCTAAAATAAACGGCAATATAAAAATAAGTATCCGGCGGCTAGAAGTCGCGACTACACAAACGAAACCCGCCTACGCGGGTTAAGAATTTATTAGTCCACGGAGGTGGACTTTACCTGTGTAGCCGCGACTTCCAGTCGCCAGGTAAATTCAACAAGCTTGTTCCAAACGGTTTACAACTTCAGACGCATTAGGAATCAAAGCGCGATAAGCCTCTAATGCTGCTTGTTTGGTTTCTTCCGCTACGATGGGGAAAGTTGACAAAATGTATCCAAATTCACCTTCCGTTAAACCGTAGAGATGAGCGATAATTCCATCAAGTTCGGCTCGCAGTTGAGCGCGTTGTGTTTCCTCGGTAACGCCGTTTTTGTGGGAACCCAAACCCACATCCCGCGCTAATTCATCAAATTCCGGTGTTGTGCAGATCAGTTTTGCAGCACGTTGTACGATTTCGGTGAAGTATTTGTCGTTTTTGGTTAAGCGGGGGATTGGTAGTTGGTAGATGTAGAACATATTGCAATGCGCCGTAACTTTCTGGCGAATTACAAAATCGCAAACAAAACTGTTGAGTAAACAAACAGTAAATAACCAAACGCAATTTTGCTATTTCCGTCGCTTCCTCCATGATGTCTACACCATAAAGATTGTCGGTAACAATCCGCTTTTTAATATAGTAGGATAGCGATTTATGCTTTTGCTCTATCTCCTGCAACCATTTTTTATTTCTGGCATCACCCTGTAATTTTATTGTTCCGATCGCAGCACTGTAAACAGAAATTAAAGTCTTTAAAGCAGCGACCAGAAAAGCCCCCGAACCGCAAGCTGGGTCAAGGATTGAGAGATTCGGAATAATCTCCTCTACTAATAAACGACAGACATTTCCATCTAAGTTAATTAGTAAATCGTTGATATCTTCAAATACTCTATTATCATTAGATACTTGACCCCTCTCCAAACCTCTCCCCGAAGCGGAGAGAGGCTTTAAAACCCCACTTCCCTTGTAGGGAAGGGGGGAAGGGGGGTTAGGTTTGAGTGTAAATTCGTGATGTCTATCTGATAAAGCCGTATTTACTCTGTCTACAATTAATTTATGAATAGTTCTGTCACAGAGATATTCGGTGATCTGCGGACGTGTATAGTAGGCTCCGAAAGCCTTTTGGTTAATGTACTTCTCGAAAATATATCCTAAAACGTCGGGGTTAATTTCATCATCTTTACCCCCTGGAGTATCATCCAAATTCCAAGAATAACGTGCAAATAAATCTAGAACCTTCTTAAAAGCCTCATCAGCAATCGAAATATCATAATCTTGCTCGATGCGGTGTTTGAGGAACAATCCCCCGTTGAGATATTTAATTTTTCCAACCAAAGACTCTATCGATTTATCTCTATCAATTTCCGGTTTAGCAAAACTTTCAAAAAACAAGGCTTGAAGAAACTCTTGATAAAAAAGATTCTCTCCTCGTTGCTGACTATTTTCTAATTTATTATGTAGATAATTAGTATCTTTATTATCAATAAAACCCTTGCGCTGAAGGAAATAAACGAACATCAAGCGGTTAAGAATTACCGAAGTGTACCACCGCTTATCCGTTTGATTATCAATCCCTTTAACGTATCCCAAAAATTCCTGATGTTGCTCTTGAAATTCCTTGTAAAACTTCTTCGTAACTTTTTCAACATCGAAAGCAGCTTGCAACCGATGCGCTATTTCCACCACCGATAAATTATCATCTTCTAATTCTGTGATATCGATCGCAATAGAACCCAGTTTGCTTAAAAACAAGTCTCCCGGTTGTCCCTTAACATACAAATGCTCGCGAGTATAACTTTTATTTTCTTCGCGTTTTACCCAATACCAAAGGCTGCGAGTACGTTTTTCATCAACAAAAATCAGTAAATTCTCGGCAACTAAACCGCTAATTTCCTTGTGAATTGCAGCACGAACTTTGCCGGAAGGAATCTCTCCGTTTGCTGCTTTGACTTCAAATACAGCAACCCCAGAACATTCTGCGATAGACGTTATGTATAACGTCTCTACATTTTCATTTTGCAGCACAAATGGTTTTTGTGTAGGTTGATCCCAACCCAACTGTTGTATAAATAAATCCTCGAATTCAAAATTATAGAGTAAATCCCGCGTCCGCTGGAAATTGAGTGACATAATATACTACCCTGTCGGAAAAAAATAGAATTTTGTATAGGAATTAACGAGCATAAAAAATCTGCCCAAAGACTAAAATCTTGGAGCCATAACCCTTGATAAACAAAAGCTTTAACAATAGATATGCAATAATACTGTTACTGTAATAACTCTTGCGACAACAGAAACGGTTCAGTGCTTTTATTTACGCTTATATACGCTTGTATTGAACTATATACTGATACTGATAGTAAACTTCCGGTTAAATTTTGGTAGTATAAAAATGTTTTTTTGGTTAAATGTGAGTGCAGAGTACGAATAAATGCTCAAATGCTTGACTAGCAAGACTTGAGGTCAGTTTGGGTAATTACTTAGGTAAATCGCGCTATGCTGAAAAATAGCTTACGTGCTGTTTGAATAAAAGATTAAATTATTACAATTTATTTGGTTTAATTTAGGGATAATTACTAAATCGCGATCGCTATAAGGTTTTTACGCGACTTCCTTTTTTCGGCTAATTAAGAAAGGTAAGAGGCGATCGCCATTCTCGAAACCCTCAAGCATTATCTTCCTGTTTTGCTGCTGTTAAAAGTTCGGATAAAGTTTGAGCAGCTTCATGTGCTTCATAAGGGGACCAAACAACTGCTTGTGTAGATGCTAACTGCTCCAAAAGCAACTTTTCTGATTCTTGCTCTAATTCAGCTAATAAACGGGATGCTATCTCATTTTGCTTGTCTTGTGGCAGTTTTTCAATTTCTGCGATCGCTTTGCGAAGTAATTCGGTCATCTGAAAAGATAATGTGTATTACACGGGTGCTTTTATTGTACTGGTTTCTGGCAGCGTCTTAATGCTCCCGTGTTGCCCTCAAGATGTGATGCATAAAGGCATATCGCGTATTTAGCCGCAAATTAACCTAGAATATTAGTAGGAATATTTGGTATTACTAATTGGTAGGAATATGAACGTTGAAAAATTATCTGTTTCTTTGCCAGTCTACTTGGTGCAATTTATCGAGAATTACAAGCTTGACAAAAAATGCAAATCTCGTTCTCAAGTAATTGAAGAAGCATTGGAATTGCTACGAAACCAAGAATTAGAAGAAGCTTACCGACAAGCTTCTGCTGAAAATGACAATGCTTGGGATGTAACACTAGCAGACGGTTTAGCAGATGAAACGTGGTGATATTTATTACGCAGACCTTCATCCTGCGGTTGGTTCAGAAATGGATAAACGTCGTCCAGTGTTGATAGTAAGCAATAATATAAATAATAAGGCTGCTAATACGCTGACGATTTTACCAATTACTTCTAACGTTAGCCGTGTTTATCCCTTTGAAGTTTTGCTTAATCCAGAAGTTAGCGGTTTAACAAAACCTTCTAAAGCTCAAGCTCAACAAATACGAACAATCTCCAAACAACGAATTAGTGGTGAAGCAATAGGTAGCTTAAATGAAGAAATAATGCTATTAATTGATGCAGCATTAAGATTGCATTAGGACTAAATTTCTGTGCTAATTCTGTAGGATTTTTATTTTGTCCAGTTACACCTGCAACATTATTAATTATTGCTTGTAAATTTTCAGTTAAATACCCGACTGTATCGGCAAATTGAGTAAAGATTAATACTTTTTCTTGAGGATGAGTTTGAGTAAGTAATTGAATTAAAGCTGTTAATTTTTCATCCTGTTTGGGTTTCCATGCTCCAAATTCTTGCAGCAAGTTAATTAAAATTGTGGCATCTGCTAGTAAATCGCGTTTTAGTTTTTTACTATCGAATAAATTAGCATTTAACCATTTAAAGCGTTTTGAATATTTATCTGTATATTCTTGATAAATAGATTCAGCTTTGATGCGGAAAGTTTTTTCGGTGATTTTTTCGATTTCTATATTATCTTGACTCACAGAATCTGTAAAACCTCTCTCCAAACCTCTCTCCTGCAAGGAGAGAGGCTTTGAATTCTCCCCATTCCCTCGTAGGGAAGGGGGTTGGGGGGTTAGGTTTTTCGTTGAATTTTCTGCATAACTTGAAATGACATCATCTTCAGTTTCTAGATCAAATATTGCCGTTACCGAATCAGCATCCTCATCATTATTACTAGTATCTAATAAAGTTGCATCTTGAGTTCCTATCGGAATATCAAGTTGTTTTTCTAAAGCATACAAATAAATAAAGTTTCGTAAAATGTGGCGTTCAATAGATTGAATAAAAGCAATTCCGCTACTTTCCAAACGTTTAAATAAGTTAGTCCGAGAAAATCCCATCAACCGTTTACCACCGCGAAATAAACCATTCAAATAACGTTGTTCTGCTTCTGGAAGAGAATTTTTAGATTTTTTTGCTACATATTCTCCCAATCCATAACGCGGTAAATTAAGTTGGTTAATAACTTCAACTACCGACTGAGAATAAAGACTTGAGTAAGAATTATTTCCTGCATCATCTATATTAAACTTAATAGTTTTAGGAATCCGTTCGGGGAAATAAGAGCGAGTTCCATCCGCAAACTCTAAATACTTTCTAATTTTTCCTCCTGCCTTTACAAGGGGGGATTGAGGGGGGTCTGATTTAGCATAATTATCTTTAATAAAAGAACGAGTTCGTCGCACCATGTAATGTTTCATTAATTCCCGCCAATCGTCGGGGTGTTCGCTTTTTTCAAAAGCAGCTAACGAACTTACAAGACATTGATATCTTCTACTAAACTCGATTTTTCCTAATTCATTCATTAAAGCTTCCGGACGAAATCCTAAATCTTCGTCTTCCGGTACAAATAATCTCAATTGTGCAGAAAGGTCGAGATAAGTTTTATTATAAGGAGTAGCAGAAAGTAAAATACATTTGCTTTCATTCGCGGTAATATATTCAAAAATTGCTCGATATCTTTTACCTTCCCGATTGCGTAAATTATGACTTTCATCTATTAACACAACTCGGTAACGGCGTAATTCTGGTAACTTAGTTTGAACTTGACTTATAGACAAAACTTTTGCATAAAGGCGATAATTATCTACATATTCCTGCCACATATTCGTTAAATTTTTGGGGCAGATAATCAACGTTTCTAAAAAACAATCTTCCTGTAAAATCTTAGCTAAAGCGGTTCCTACCAAAGTTTTTCCCAAACCCACCACATCCCCGACAATTACACCACCGCGTCTAGTTACATGACGCGCTGCTAACTGAACTGCGGCTTTTTGAAATTCAAACAAATTATTAAATTCACGGGGAATTCTGAACTCAGAAAGTCCGGCGATCGCTTCATGGGATAAATGGTAAGCAATCTTCAAGTAAATGTGATGCGGCGGTATTAATTCTTCCCGTGCCCAACTATTATCAATTATTGCCGCTAATTCTTGAGAAATATCTATACAGCCGTATTCTTCCCAACGCTCGTTAAACCATTTTTGTAATTTATTACAAGCATCATGATCTAAAATATCAACATTCAATTCACCTTGTTTTGCTAAACCCGAAAAAGTTAAATTACTGCTACCTAAAAAACCAACAGTTGGTGTATTTGGATCGTGACGATGCACTAAATATAACTTGGCGTGTAGAGAATGTTTTAAAAATAGTTTAATGATTAATTTCTGACTTTTTAATTGACTGCTCAAACGTCTCAATCCAGCTTCATCTCGATTATTAGGCGCACCCATAATCAGCTGATGACGAAACTCAGCCGCCATCTTCTTTTTTAACCGAATTATAGTGCTATTATCAAGCCTTCCTGCACCACCACCAAGAGATAAAACATTACGAAGTTCATCGCTTGGTAAACTTTGCATCCCAATCAGCAGACGACAACAACCAATCTCTCCACCAGGGTACTTTTCAATCAAATCATCAATTTTCTGCCATCCTCTGAGGTTAAAGTAACCCACGCAAAAATCTGCCCTGCAAGAAAGATTAAGAGTTTCTCGTAAAATCGGCAGCATCTGCAAATTAATGTTGTCAAAAATGCGCGGCATTCTTCTATACCTAAATTATTTTAATTGGCATTACCATGTTATATTTATTTCTTATTGATACCAATTAAAACCGTATTAATGCTTAAAATTAATTTTCATCTACATTCAACCCTAACTCTCAAATCCCTTCACCCAGAGCAAAGCACTTTCAACATCTTCCACCCTATCACCTTGCGGAAGAATCGGACGTTTTACCATCACTACTTTTACACCCAACTCCCGCGCAGCAATAATTTTTGCATAAGTTGCATTACCACCACTATTTTTACTAACTACAGTATCAATATTATGCTTCTGCAATAATTGTTTTTCTGAATCTTTATCAAAAGGTCCCCGCTCTAATAAAAGTAACCCTTTTGGTAATACAATATCTGAAGAAGGTTTTTCAATCGTTCGCATCAAAAACCAAATATTTTCAAGTTGTGAAAAAGCAGTTACTTCTTGCCTACCAATTGTTAAAAATACTCGCTTTGCAAAATCCGGTAAAATTTCTACTACTGTTTCTATATTTTCAACTTCTATCCATTTATCATCTATAACAGATTTCCATTCAGCACGAATCAACATCAATCGCGGTAATCCTAAATTATCTGCTGCTGTAGCTGCATTTTCAGATATTTTCGCCGCAAAAGGGTGTGTAGCGTCGATAAGTAAATCAATTTTTTCTGATTTTAAATATTCAATTAATCCTGTAACACCACCAAAACCACCGATACGCAAATTGTTGGATGCTACAGCTTGACTAGTGCGACCTGCAAGAGATACTTTTACCCGTATATTTGTTAGACTAGCAGCTTTTTTTGCTAATTCCGAAGCTTCGTAAGTTCCACCGAGAATTAATATTTTTACCAAATTCTATCCTATCGCATCGAAGTATCCTTGCATATAACAATAACCATATACTTCATTTGTATTTACAACTGTTTTTTGTAAATAATTTTTAGCAATATAGTATCCTTTTAGATAACCATTATATCCAATGCCATTTTGACAATCTTTTCTCGTAAAATTATTAGCATTGTCTTGACAAGATATAATCAAGCAAGAAAAAGTAAGAAAACTTAAGCAGATGAGATACTTCTTAAACATATTTTGGGAAAATTATTAATGGTTTAAAGCTTAATTTCATCTCAAAGAATACTTTAAATGAGAAATATCTTAACTATAGCAATTATAAGTTAAATCTTAAATTTAAATATTTAAACATATTACAAAAATATTACAGAATAAAAAAAGCCCAGTTGCTTTTACACAACCGGGCTGATTCATTCAACTATCCAAACCACTTTGTTACCACGCTTACATTATGCGTCGGTTTGCTCAAGATTAACTTTCACTACTTTATTCTTTTCTTCTTGAGCTTTAGGTAAATGCAAATTCAAAATACCGTCTTTATAATCAGCTTTCACATCGGTATTTTGGATACGTGCTGGTAAAGGAATTACGCGCTCAAACTTACCGTAACGGAACTCACTTCTTTTAGTACCGTTTTCTTCGGTGGTAGTTTCTTCTTTGCGCTCTCCTCTGATAGAAACCGCATTTTCAGTAACTTGAATATCCAAGTCTTTTGCATTCATACCTGGAACTTCTAACTTCAAGTTAACAGCGTTATCGGTTTCCGATAATTCAGCCGCAGGTACTTTTGAAATATTACCAAAATCGGAATTATCTGGAGCAATCATATCGTCAAATAAACGATTGAAGCTTCTTTGTAAAGCGTTTACTTCATGCCAGGGATTGTAACGAATTAAAGCCATGTTAACTAACCTCTAAAAACTAAATTAATTTCGAGTTGTGTGTCTTACTTGCGTCCTTTGATTACTATATTAATGAAAGTAAAAGGTAGTGTAAATTCGGTTTATATGGCAAATTAAATGTAGAAAACCGACCAATTAAAACTAGATAATATTATGTTCGGTTAACAGTATAAATTTCAGTACGGTTAACCATAAACAATGTAGAGACATTGCATTGCAACGTCTCTACAAGAATCTACAAATATTCTTAACGGTGTAATAAATCAATTAAATACCATCTTTTAAACCGACGATACTGGCGTTTTAGCAGCTAACTCAGCATCAGCTTTTTCAAGTTCCGGCTCAGTTGCTGTGATATGATCTTCCAAAATTGCTAAATTACGAATATTGGATTTATAAAAAGCATCAAATACATCACCTAATAAAGGCACTGCACCGACAACAGTTTCCAAACCAACATTAAAAATCATCTTCTTGAGGTTATCATTCGATACACCGACACGAGTAGCCAGATAAATAATGTAACCAGAAACTATCGTACTAATGATATCTCCAGCACCGGGAATTAAACCAAGAATTGGATCTAATCCGATGCGGAATTTAGTACCGGGAATGCCGATGGCAGTATCCATCAGCCGACTGAATTTACGAATTCGGTTAAGAGTAGCTAGTTTTTTTGCAGTATCCATAATTAATATATTTGCATTAATGACTAATCTATGTCTTATATCGCGAGAAAGAATATGTAAGTTGAGCAACTATATAAAAAGATATGATTTTGGGTATTGTTGATTTGTAGTGGAAGGAGTATATAAACCGTGAGAAAATTTAGAACACTCGATGAATTTGAACAAGAGTATTTCCGTAAGCATCCTGAAGAAATTGATGATTATTTGACCGAAATCTTTCAAGAATATGCCCTAAATAATGATTCTGGCGCATTACTGGCATCCTTGCGTATTATTGCTCGCTTACAAGGAATTAGTGAGACAGCCGAGCAAGTCGGTATGACACGACGAGGATTACAAAAAGCTTTATCTAGTGATGGCAACCCACGTCTTGAAAATATGTGGTTAATTTAGCCCACGCAGGTGGGCTTTGTTTGTGTAGCCCCAGACTTCCAGTCTGAGGGCGTTTTAATCTTTATATATTTTATTATTATATTTCTCTTACTTAACAAACCTTCATATCTACCAAATACTACTCAAATCCAACACAAAACCAGATAAAACATCTTCCCCACTTAATGTTGAAGGATTATCTAATTCCTCAACCGCAATATCTGGACAATAAATATAAACTTTCCGTTCTTTTCTATCAATTAACCATCCTAGTTTCGCACCATTATTAATGTATTCAAGCATCTTGTCTTGTAAAACTTTCAAACTATCGCTTTCCGAACGCAATTCAACCACAAATTCCGGACAAATCGGAGCGAACTTTTTACGTTTATCTTGAGGTATTGCTTCCCAATCTATTTTTTTAATCCAAGCAGCATCGGGGGAGCGTACAGCACCGGATGGTAACGTAAAACCACCACTCGAACCAAAACCTACACCCGTACCATCTTGCTTAACCCATATACCTAACTGAACTATCAAATCAAAGTTACGCTCTTCTGTTTCCGAACCTGTAGGGGACATAAGTATAATTTCTCCATTAGCTTTTCGTTCGATGCGGAAATCCTTATTTAGCTGACAAAAATCAAATAATTGCTCATCCGTCATGCTAATAACGGGATGAAATTTCAACACCATTGGGATAACTTCTGTTGCGATTGGTAATTGTGCAGTCATCTTAAATCTCACCAATTAACTTCTTGCTTTTATTTTAGAATTGCTTCCGACAAATAACTTCGCCCTTCCTGTCAAATAACACCACCCCAACTTTCATTTCCACATCCGCATATTTTTTCACATAACTTTCCGCTTTCCGACTTATCTTTTCTGCCAAATGACCAAAAACCGCTTCAGCCAAACCCAATTCAATTAACTTTTTATGCGCTTCATCCGCCGTCTTAACCTGCAAAACAGCCCGCACAGTTTCAATATCTCCCCCAACTTCCACCACAGCAGCAGCAATAATTTCTAACTTTGCATCAGCAATGTGACTTGAAGTATTGAAAATTCCACCTGCTAACTTAATTAATTTTCCTTGATATCCCAGCAACAATACTGACTCGGCTTTATACAATCCCGCTTCCACCAGTAAAGCTCCCAACCAATTACCAGTAGGAACTATTGCCGATTCTGGAATAGATAAACGCTCTGCTACAGAGTACCCATTAGCACCAATACAAAATACTAAATTAGGATTACTTTTAACCTTCTCCCGCAAAACACCGCGAAATTCTTCCAAATGCTCCGCAGCGGAAAGAGGTTGAGAAATACCGCTAGTTCCCAACAAAGCCAAACCTTCTAAAATCCCAAAGGCTTCATTAGAAGTACGTTTTGCTAATTCCCTACCTTGAGGAAGAATTATTTTTACAGTTGCGGTTTTATCTTGAGGAATTAAAGGTAATAAATTCTTTTCAAATAAACGACGCGCAAAATTGTAAATAGCTGCTTCCCCCGTCGCGGTTTTCCCCAAACCTTCCCCAGCTTCCAGGTTCAATATTTGTTCTTTTATTTCTTCTTCTATTTCTCCTTGTCGCGGCGATAATTTTACCAATGCCCAAATAGGAGTATTTCTAGTTAAATCCAAATTATCACCAGGATTACTCAGGGCGATCGCCAAAGCAGTATTACTATCTAAAACAGCAACCTGCTCTATCGGAATTTCTGCACTTTCATCAAGTAAATCCAAAGAAACCGACGATAATTTTTCTGCAATATTATCTAAATTAATCAAAGCAGCCTTCGCAGCAGCCACCGCGAAGACGGGTAAAGTGTAACCGGGAAGGGGAGGATGGGGAGACAAGGGGATGGGGAGATGAGGGGGAAGAGGTGGGTAGAAATAGTTTACAAATGTTAACTGCTAACTGCTAACTGCTCACTGGCTCGGAATTCTTGCTAAAACGCCTTTTTTCAATGCTTGCGGACGTTCAGACCAAGGCATTTGACCGTCTGGTTTTTGATAATATAGACTTGCACATTCTAAGACTGCGGTTGATGTTTCCGAAAGTGCTTCTGAATCGCGATCTAAATCGCCAAATAAATATGTCATTTTACCCGGTGCAGTAAAAGCTACGGCGCAAGAACGATTGCAAGCGCTCATGCATTCTACAGATTTGACTGTAAATTCTTCTGATAGCGTCCAATCTTGGTGTTTTTCTTCGAGTTCTTTTAATAGTTTTTCACCACCGCTGGTACCTATACGCTTTCCGTCTTGCCAAGTACTCGCACAGCTAGAGCAAACTAAAATTGTATGCTGATTGTTCATTTTTATTATGTTTATAAAGTTAAATAAAAGCGTTTCTCTGCCGTAGCATCATAGATTACCATGATTTGTGTCAGCTAGATGATTTTATAATTTTAGATATTCGATTGAAAATTTTTATTAATTATTTGTTGAAATAAGGGAACAGGGAACAGGGAAGTTAAGAAACCCGATATCTCAAAGATACCGGGTTTCTAAGTTTTACGATTATTGGCAATACTGCTAAAACACAAAATTGGTGCGTGACTAGGGTGTTGACTTTGGAGGGATTTCTATGCTTAAAGTTCATACAACTTTTATGTCGGTAACAACCATAATCTTTCTCTCTCACCCCGCCCTAACGGGCACCCCTCTCCAGGAGAAGGGCAGAGGGGAAGGGGGAGAGGGCAATATATAAGGGGCAAACACGTTTTTTGCATGATTTTTTATCCCTTAAAAAAACACAAAATCAACAGCCAAGTCACACACCTTGCAATTACCTCTAACCTTCAACCTCTAAAGTCGATTTCGCGATCGTTCCTAATTGCAATCCAGGTGGATAGCTGCCTTCTTCTTTAACCCTTTTAATATCAGCATCAGCAATGCGTAAATTTAATTTTTGCCCTAATGAACGTAAAATATCTCCTCTATCAATTAAACCCGCGATTGCTCCTGCTGGTGAAAGTACGGTAAGCCGCTGCAATTTTTCTTTCTCTAATTTGGTAATAACTTCAACTAAACTTGTCGATTCTTTCACGGTGGGAATTTCATGCAAAGGACGTACTATACTTTGCACGGTTTGAGTTTCCCACAAACTTCTTTCTATAACTCGCAAATCATCTACACAAACCATTCCTTGATAACGCCCATCTCTATCGGCAAAGAATACTTGCGAACGATCGCTAGCAAATAAATATTCATCTGCAAAGGAACGTAAACTTTTATCTGCATCAACGACACGAAATTCTCTAGTCATCGCATCGCTAGCAACCATTTTTAACAAGGTTTCCTGTAGCTGAGTGACGCGCAGATAAGTAGTAGCGTTGCGGATGGCAAACCAACCCAACAAAGCAATCCACAAACCCGTTATTAACTCACCCGTTATGTAATCTACTACCAAACCCAAAGCGATCGCAGCATAACCTAAAATTTGTCCGGCTCTTGCTGCTAAACGTACTGCCTTATAACGGTTTCCTGTCGCTTTCCAAAGTCCAGCTTTTAAAACTTGTCCGCCATCAAGAGGTAAGCCGGGAATCAAATTAAATAAGGCTAAAACTAAATTAATTCTTGCTAAATCCCCTAACATCATATGTAGGGCAATTGTATCCGGTATAGCCGCAGATGCTAAACGTAGTAAAACAAACAATCCAATACTTACCAACGGACCGGCGATCGCCACTTGAAATGCTTGTCCGGGTGTCTTCGATTCTTCTTCTATAGCAGCGATTCCGCCAAACAAAAATAAAGTAATTGAATTAACTTTAATTCCTTGTTTTTGTGCTACCAAACTATGACCCAATTCATGTAAAATCACCGAACCAAACAGCAGCAGTGCCATTACGATCCCAGCACTCCAAGCTTGAACGGTTCCCAACTCCTGATAAGATGCTCCAAAATTCAGCGTAGCTAAACCCAGAATTAAAAACCATAAAGGGTCTAAATATAGTGGAATTCCGAATAAAGAGCCTATTCGCCAATTTGAACTAGTTTGCATAAAATTTTTCCTAAGCAGATTTTCTTAAATTCAGTTCAAAATGCAATAAAATTTAATCTTTTGTTTAAAACATAAACAATCAAATAATGCTTTCTGAACCGCTCTATCTTTTAGGATAAACAATTAATGCAATACAATATTGGATTTCTTATTCGGTAAACTTCACTTTCATGGTTCGGTTTCAAGAGTAGGGAATAGGGAATTGGGCATGGGGCATGGAATGTAGAGACGTAGCACTGCTACGTCTGTTAGGAGTTAGGAGTTAGGAGTTGGAAATTTTTTTCTACCCCATCTCCCCATCCCCCGCTCCCCATCTCCCCATCCCCCGCACGCTTCTACAAACGACCGATATTAGTCAATCCCAATACAATACCTATACCGAGGACGTGACCAAAACACATAGCACCAACAAATGCTGGTGCGCTTAGAGGCAGTGGCCCTGGGAATTTAGGCCCTACTTGGGGATAGCGAATAATCTTGGGAGCTAATAAAACCATTACTAAACAGCAAACGCTAATAATGATTCCTACAGTAGGATTCCAAAAAGGTGTAGGGGGGACTGTTTGTTGAACAGCAAGTAATATTGATGAAATCAAAATTTTTTTCTCCTGAATGAAGAGACAAATAGTCTGAACCATCAAAATTATAAAAATTGCTGAGTAAATAACTTAAATATGTCTTAATAATTTACAATTTTTTGAAGTTTCGCTACAAATATTTATAATATTCATCATTATTATTCATAATTCTATGCGAGTAAAAATCTGCGGAATCACTCAACCTATTCAGGGTAAAACCATTGTTTCTCTTGGTGCGACAGCATTAGGATTTATTTGCGTGCCTTCATCACCAAGGTACGTGACTTCAGAGCAAATTAAAGCGGTAATCGAACAGTTGCCGCAAGAAACCGATAAAATTGGCGTTTTTGCCAACTCCAGTAAAGAAGAAATTGCTCAAACCGTTGCAGAAACTGGATTAACAGGCGTACAACTCCACGGAGACGAATCGCTTGAATTTTGTCAACAGTTGCGTCAATTTTTACCAAATGTAGAAATTATCAAAGCCTTACGAATCAAGGATGCTGATGATTTTGATAAAGCAAAAACCTATACAAAATATGTAGATACCTTATTACTTGATGCTTATCATCCCCAACAATTGGGAGGTACGGGTAAAACATTAAATTGGGATACTTTGCAGCAATTCAGTCCCGATTGCCCTTGGTTTTTAGCCGGAGGATTAACCCCTCAAAACATTTTAGAAGCCCTAAACAAAGTCAACCCCAACGGCATTGATTTATCAAGCGGAGTTGAAACAGCCCCTGGGGATAAGGATTTGAGTAAGGTAGGTGAGTTGTTTGAGAAACTGAGTAAGTAAGGGATGGGGAGATAGGGAGATAGGGAGATAAGGGGATGGGGAGACAAGGAGAAGAATAAACAACTCCTAACTCCTAACTCTTAACTACTCCCCACTCCCTACTCTTTAAAAGAAGGCTGGTTGGTGACGAATTAAACTAAAAAATTCTTCGCGGGTTTTCTGTTCTTGCTCGAATACTCCTATCATGGCGCTAGTTACAGTCCAAGAACCGGGTTTTTGTACTCCCCGCATTGTCATGCACGTATGTGTAGCTTCCATGACAACGGCAACGCCTTGTGGATCGAGAATTTCCTGAATAGCTTCGGCAATTTGACGGTTTAATCTTTCTTGTACTTGCAAGCGACGAGAGTACATTTCGACAATTCGAGCTAGTTTGCTTAATCCTACAACTTTCTGATTGGGAATATAAGCAACGTGGGCTTTACCCATGAATGGCAACATATGATGTTCGCACAAACTAAAAAAGTTGATATCGCGGACTAATACCATCTCGTTATGACCTTCGTCAAATATGGCACCGTTAACTAAATCTTCCAATGATTGGCTGTAGCCGCTAGTCAGAAACCGCATTGATTCTGCTACCCGCTTGGGTGTTTTGAGCAATCCTTCTCTTTCAGGATCTTCTCCAACACCTAAAAGCATTGTTTTTACAGCATCCTTCATTTCCTCCATCTGTTCCTCTGAGGGAGGATAAAAACTGGGCTGGAAACCATCTTTAGTATTTCTGTCTGGTCTGGGATTTACGGCATCTTCTAAGTTAGGAATCAGAGGAGATTGAGAACGCTCGGAACCGTTAGAACTAGCAATAGTCATGATTTCAGTCTGAATGATAATTCAACAAATGAGTGATTTTTGAATGTAGTTAACAGTTAGCAATTACCAGTTACCCAACAATTTGTAATATGTGTATCTACATTGTGTTTAGCTATGTAATTGGTTTTTATCTCGAATCTAGAAGAAGATTTATTGAGTCATAATAGCGGTTCATCTCGATAAGCTATCGAATGAATACAAGATTGTAATTACAAGTTATGAGTGCAAGTAATTATTGAACGATCTATCGTCTCGTTAACAGCTGATAACTGATAACTAATTCACAAAAGTCCCGCGCTGGGCATCAAAGTTAATTCATCTACAACTGCTTGTTTTGGCAACAATGCGGTGTAAAGAATCGACTGGGCTACAATTTCTGGTGTAAGCATATTTGAACGGTCAAAGTCCGCATTTACGGTTTCTGTATCCCAAAGTTCTGTATTTACCGCACCGGGACAAAAAGCAGTTACGCGAATTCCGTTGGCGCGTTCTTCTTGAGCAAGGGCTTGAGAAAGAGCAATTAAGCCTGCTTTGCTAACGCTGTAAGCACCCCAGTTCGCGAATGCCTGTTTACCCGCAATGGAAGCTACGTTAATAATTGTGCCTCTATTTTGTCCGCGCATTGAGGGTAAAATCCCCTTAATACATTCAAATACGCTCGTAAGGTTCAAATCTATTACTTGCTGCCAGTCAAGCAAAGGTGTTTCGCTCAATGTGCCGGTATAACCCATACCAGCGTTGTTAACAAGAATATCTATGTTACCATCGAGGACTATCTGACGGATGTTTTCTTTTACCTCAGATACCTTTGCCAAATCTAAGACATAAGTTTTAGCCTTAACTCCAGTTTTCGTAACAGCATTTTCTACTGCTGCTAATTTTTCGGCAGAACGGCCTACTAGCGCCACATCTATTCCTGAAGATGCGAATGCTAAAGCTGTTTCTCTGCCGATACCGCTACTTGCACCTGTAATTAAAGCGCGTTTTTTAAGTTCGGTCATACGGTTTTATCAAACAAAATAGATGGCTTAAACTTCTCCAGCCTAAAACATCTTGAGAATAGAAAACAAATTAAAAAATGCAAGAAAAATTTGCACAATAGTTTACTTTCAAAATTGAGTTTTTGCTAATTTTTACTCAATACTCTCTCAGCAATTTTTTTCTAAACAGCAAAGTGGATTTAGTACCTCGATTCAAGCACTAAATGCAAAAAATTTATTAACTAGCCACAAATTAACTACAAAAGGTTTAAATGCATTTTTAAAAATTAGTTATTAGTTAAGATTTACAGCTACCTATGGCAAAAATAATAATTTCTATAAACAAATATTAAGAACTATTAAGTGCCATAGGTAATTATAACATTACCGAGCGACTATAACATTTTGGAACGAAAGCTATTAGTGGGCAGCTTCGGTAAAAACTCCCATTTTACGGAATCTTTGATAGCGCAGTTCTTTTCTTTCTTGGGCTGTCAAATTGTTCAGTACTTGCAAATTTTCTAATAGCGCAACTTTTAGGCTGTTCGCGGCTTGTAGGGGGTCGGAATGAGCGCCACCAACTGGTTCTGTCAATATTTGGTCGATAATACCTAACTTCTTCAAATCGTGAGAAATAATTTTTAAAGCCGATGTTGCTTGGGGAGCTTTAGCTGCATCTTTCCATAAAATCGCCGCACAGGCTTCGGGAGTTGCAACGGTGTATACGGAGTGTTCAAACATCATGACGCGATCGCCAATTCCGATTCCAAGTGCGCCGCCCGAACCTCCTTCACCAATTACGGTGCAGATGATAGGAACATCATAGGAAAACATTTCCCTTAAGTTGTAAGCGATCGCTTCACCTTGCCCTTGTTGTTCGGCTATTACAGTTGGTAAAGCGCCGGGAGTATCGATAAAAGTGACGATGGGCATTCCAAACTTGTTAGCGTGTTCCATCAGTCGCAAAGCTTTGCGATATCCACCAGGGGAAGCCATACCAAAGTTACGGGCAATATTATCTTTGGTGTCCCGTCCTTTTTGATGACCTAAAATGACTACGGGTTGATTTCCCAAACGGGCTACTCCACCAACTAAAGCCGGATCGTCCGAACCACATCGATCTCCATGTAGTTCAATCCATTCATCTGTAATTGCTTGAATGTAGTCTAAAGTGCTGGGGCGGCGTGGATGACGGGCAACTTGCAGCCGCTGAGTAGGGGATAAACTGCTGAAAATTTCTTCACGTAATTGCATGGCGCGCGCTTCTAATTGATGTATCTGGTTAGTGACATCAACGCCATTTTCTTCTGCTAATTTACGGATCTGCTCAATTCGATTTGCCAGTTCTGCTAGGGGCTTTTCAAAGTCCAAAAGTAGCGGTTTACGCACTTGTTGTGTAGCCATTGTTTGAATAATGATTGTGAGTTACTAGTTACGAGTGTTATGAGTCATGAGTTGAGAAACCGCCGGTGACAATTCCCTACCCCCTGAACTCATAACAATTAATCGTTAACCGTTAACTACTAAAGAACTGTTTTTTCAAAAATATCCCAAATTCAGGATGTTTTTTGTAAGCCCCTTTGTTAACTGTTAACTGTCACACTAGCAGCGGTCGAAATCCGTGCTTAACGGACACTTGACCAATCTGCTCCATTTTTTCTACGGTAATCTGATTGCGTCCCCAAGAAAAGTTAGTGTGCAACTTTTCAAATTCAAGCAGCATTGATTCAGCAAAACAAGCAAAAAGCTGACGTGCTGGAACATCCATGCGAACAATGTCCATGATTTTCCAGTCAATGTCGAGAGAATGCTCTACAATGCCACCGTTGAGTACGCATACCTCTGGGTGCTGAACGAGCGTTCCTAAATTTTTCGGATAGCCACCGTCAATTAGCAAGCAAGGTTTCTTTAAGGTATTGGGGTCAATTTCCACACCTTTAGGCATACTCGCAACCCAAACAATAATATCTGCTTGGGGCAAGGCTTCCTCTAAACCCATAATTTTTCCACGCCCGAGGTCAGATTGCAAGGATGTAAGGCGTTCTTCGTTACGCGCTATAAGCAACAATTCCTTAACATCCGTCTTTGCATCTAGCCAACGACAGACGGCGCTGCCAATGTCTCCTGTGGCTCCGCATACTGCCACTGTTGATTTTTCAAGCTCTATACCAAGTTTTTTCGAGGCTTGCTCTACTTGCTGACAAATAATGTAAGCAGTATGAGTATTTCCTGTAGTAAAGCGTTCAAACTCCAACTTGATATTGCGGATTTGAGGAATTTGTTCTAACTTAAAAGTCTCGAAAATAATCGACGAAAAGCCACCCAAAGCAGTAATATTTATACCATGCTTTTGGGCGTGAGCCATTGCGTTGAGTATTTTACGAGTAGCAGCCTTCATGCGGCGAGTTGCCAGCATTTCTGGTAAAAAGCAAGATTCTACATACCGACCTTCGATTTTTTGTCCGGTTACACTTGTAACCGTAATATTATCTACTATTTGGGGAGGGGCACTACACCAAAAATCTAGCCCCTGGTCGGCATATTCTGGGTAGCCTAATTCTGAGGCTACTCTTTGCGCGTGTTCTAAACTTGTAAGATGTCCGATTAAACCAAACATGAACTATTAATTTCGGCTTATGCTTTGTGAAAGGGTTAAAGATGTGGAATATAAATAGACACCATAAGAATTGCTCCTCTGCAAAACCGCAAATGGTACCCGATTGTGAGCGGGCGAGGAGCATTCCAATAGCTAATTATTCCTATTGTTAAGCTGCATTACGCAATTAACCTTTATAAGAAAGGCTACTACGATTTAAACGGCTCTAAGTCCGTATGCAGAAAGACGCATGATCTCGCGAGTTGTGAAGCCGATATTACTCAAAGCGTCTCCGTATTGAATCATAAAGTCTTCTACCAAAGCATCTTTAGGCATTGCCATCACTTCAGCGTCTTTTTCTACTTCATTGAGCATTTTCCAGACGATAGGAAGATTTTGAGCGTTTGCTTCTTCTAATTCAGCTTTGGATTCTTCAAAATGTTCTTTTAGCCAAACTTCTCCGAAGTTGAGGTGAGTATATTCATCTTTGACAACACCTTCAGTAATCTTGCGAGAGAAATCATCCGCCACTGGGATAAAAATATGGTAAGCGGCGATCGCAAAACATTCGATAATCAAAGACTGAATCAACAAGCAGGTAACAACCTTATCTTGTGCGGCTGCATCTTGGAAATTTTGATGCAATTGAGAGAAAAACTTGGCAGCAAATTCCATATCCGCCGTCACTTCAAGATTTTTAGCGCAAGCTTGAAAACCTTTCTTATGACGCATCTCCATTTTAGAAAGACGAACTAAATCATCTTTTTTATCTGGTAGCAATTGCCCCAGAGATAAATAATTGTCGTATGCTTCTTGTTCTCCTTCGACCACAATTGCATTAATGCGGCTGAAAGCATCTTTATATGTTTCGCTGCGATAATCAAGTTCTGATGGGGCTATAAGCTCCTGCATCTTGGATTCCCTCCCAATATGAAAGTATTTAATACTCGATGAGTGATGAAAAATGAAATTAGAATGAAGTCGAACTAAATCGATGAAGTCAAAATAAAGCTAAATTTACCACACACATCAAACCTATTACCAGTCTAAAGTCTGGGTGTAAATTACGTATCCTTGTGGAACCAGCATCGAAGAATTTAAGTTTGGTGCTTCATCCCATCACTATCAACAGAATATACGCGGTTTAATTTTACTTAACAACCCACTATGTTATAGATTAGCTGTTGCTGGGGGCGATTGCTCTAGTAACAGGAAAACTAATGCGCTCGATCAAGCTTTATTTATGTTCAAACCAAGCCGGACGCGAAAATACGGTAATTTTTTAACCCTCGGAGTGCTATTATTACTGGCGGTTATTATCCTATTACCCTTAATTGTAGTCTTTTCAACATCATTAGCGCCTCCTGGGACAGTTCAAAGCGTGTTACCGAGAAATGGCCTCACTTTATCTAATTACCGCGATGCATGGGAACGGGGTAAATTTTTATTCGCGTTTGTTAACTCTACCTTGGTAGCTATTTCTGTTACCTCTTTTCAAATTATAACTTCGGCATTGGCAGGTTATGCATTAGCAAGGCTGAAGTTTAAGGGACGCGAATTATTACTTTTGATTGTATTAGCGACGTTAGTAATCCCCTTTCAGTTGCTGGTAATTCCCGTATTTTTAGTACTTAAGTGGGGAAATTTAATCAATACCTATTGGGCGCTGATTTTACCTACTGCTGCTAATGGGTTCGGTATTTTCTTGCTGCGGCAGTATTTTCAAAGTATTCCCGTTGAGTTAGAAGAAGCAGCAGCCATAGATGGAGCAAACAGGCTGCAAATATTATGGCAAGTAATGTTACCCTTAGCCCGTCCGGCATTAGTCACGTTATTTTTATTTACCTTTATTGGCGAATGGAACGATTTATTTAAACCCTTAGTATTTACAACCCGCCCCGAATTAAGAACGGTACAGCTTGCTTTAGCAGAGTTTCAAGAGCAATTTACCAACAATTGGCCTTTATTAATGGCAGCAGTAACAATAGCCTCCGTACCCGTAATATTACTATTCCTAATCGGTCAACGGCAGTTTATTCGCGGTATCGCCACAACCGGAATTAAGAATTAGGGAATTAGGGCATTGGGAATTGGTAATTGCTTTGTACCCCCTCTCCTTGTCCCCTTGTCTCCCCATCTCCCCCTCTCCCATCCCTTCTAAAGCTATGCCACTACATGAAGTGTCACATATGCGTAATAACTCGGTGTGAGGACAAATGCACTTAAAAGTAATGATTTTTGGACAATGAAATAAAGTGTCATCGGTTCCGAGCGCAAAGCAAAGGCTTTTGGCTTAAGCTTTAATTTGAAATATTTGAAATAAGAGCATCTATTGCAACATGAATTCATTGGATGATAAGAAACTACCTACTGTATTAATGGCATCAAGTTCAAGCGAACTACTTCAACGTTATGCATTAGGAGAAAGAGATTTTCCTGGCAGCAGACTCAATGATGTTAATCTGACTCGCGCCGATCTTAGCGGTGCGGATTTGAGTCGAATTCATCTGCAATATGCTTACTTAGCAGGTGCCAAACTTAAAGGTACCAATCTCAGCCAAGCCTTGCTTAACGGCGTTCAATTAGTAGGTGCCGATTTACGAGATGCCAACTTGAGCATTTCAAATTTGAGTGAAGCTGAATTATCGGGTGCTGATTTTCGCGATGCAGTGATGAAAACAGCCGATTTACGCGGTGCTGACATTAGTAATGCCAATCTTGCCTGTGTTAATTTATGCGGTGCTGACTTACGCTACGCTAATCTAGTTAATTCTAATTTCAGCTATACAAATTTCACAAATGCATTTTTAGCAGCAGCAAACTTGAGTAACGCTTATTTGGTTGGTGCCAATTTAAGCCATGCCGATCTTAATGGTGCAAATGTAGAGAATGCTTTACTTGGATACAACAAAGGACTTTCCAAGTCTGTAAAGCTTGACTTACAACTGCGCGGAGCAATATTTATAATTGAGAGCGAACTTTAATCACTGATTACTCGCTTTCTTGGATTTGCAAGCGTACCGTGCGTTCGGTTGTACCGCTTATTTGTAATTCCATGACTTCTCCACCGAGGGGTTCTAAACAATCAAGTAATGACCTTAAATGTGGTGTGGAAGCACCTGTATCTACGTAAAGTCTATCTGATAAGTTGGCGATGCGTTTCCAAGTCATGTATAGCTTGGCTATGGTTTGTTCTATCTGGGATGCTTGATTAACTAAATCGGCGGCTATGTTCATGCATCCGACTCTTTGGGCTTCTTCTAAAGCTGTTTCAATATCGACTTCTTCGTTGGCAAGAGCCTGTACCTGTACTGCTGCTTTCAAATATTTTGCTAGATAGCGGGCTTCGGAAGTAGCATTTTTAAGGGTATCAACGTCTGGATTAGCGGTAATTTCATCTTGAATTACTGCTTGATGGGGTTGTGGTAATTTCTCCATCTCCTTGACTAACGGTGCAAGATAACGAGGAGGAAGAGTATTATCTGCTACTTTCTGCTTGACTGGTTCGGGTACTAAATCTGAGGACATTGCCGTCCACTCTTCTGAGAGTTGTTTTACTTCTCTTCTGGTAATCTTATCGCCATTTTGTGCGGCTTCACTTACCATTATCTGGACTTCTGGTGAGGCTTTGGCGGTTTCTACAAATGCCCGTTTACTAAAGTTGTTGATAGATTTTACTTCAAGCTTGCCGGATTGTAGCAAGGTATCGGCGCTGTTTGCTAACTCAATCAAAGCATAAGCATTACTTTTACTAATTTCCCGTTCCTTGAGCCATTTCAAAAACCCTGTACCGCGTCCATCCCCTCCTTTTTTTTCGCGATCGCGAACTGCGCGTAAAATTCTTCCTCGCCAAATATCAGTTTGTAAATCGAATTTATCGCATACCTGCCAAGCTACATCTAGCTGTTCGAGAAACTCTATTTCAGGAATCGCTTCATCTTCGGGATCTGGTAGCTCGAAGCTTAAATCTGCTGGCTGTTGTAAGGCTTCAACCAGTTCGTTCATATTATCGGTTGACTGCACGGTGATAATGGTTCCTTAACGGAAAATGAAAGGCTTGGTTATTATCACACAATGTGGGTACCGCAGTTGAGCGGTAAATTCTTTTAAATTATTTTTTCGTAGGGTTACAATTAAATTTATTTTGGTTAATTCAGTATATTAACCATCTTTTAGAGTAATTAATGCAACTAATCAAATGACTGTAGATAATGAAAATGTTGGGTTACGGTTAAAATATAAATTAGAAGGCTCTTAACTATATTTTTTTAGTGAACCTAACCCAACCTACAAACTACAAACTAACAACTAACAACTAACCACTAACTTTTATTTTTCCTTATACGTCCAAACCCCATCATCCCAGTCATCATGAGTATGGGGATTATCTAGCCAATAGTGACAGCGCTTGAGATGCGATATCGCGCCTTTGTCATCTGCTTGGATTTCCAAGACTTTGGCGAATTGGTTTTTGGCTGAGGTAAATTGACGGTTGACGTAGTATTCGCGTCCTTTGTGATAATGTTCGATCGCAGTCAGTTTATCGCCGCTGATCTCGTCACCACGCAAACCAATTAATTCGTATATTGATACTGGCTCGTTACGCCCTTTGACGCGAATGAAATCTAATTCTCTTGCCCATACCAAGTGTTTGCAAGGTTCGTGAGTGTTATCGCTGATAATAATGTCGCAGCCGTACTGTTTGCTGACGCTTTCCAAACGAGAGCCAAGGTTCACGCCGTCGCCGATTGCGGTAAATTCCATCCGCTTGCTAGAACCAATGTTTCCACTGATTACAACGTCTGAGTTGATACCGATACCGATTTTAATTTCTGGTTTATTATCTGCATGACGGCGAGTATTAAAGTCTTCCAAACGACGGCGCATTTCTAAGGATGTTTGTACTGCCATCCAAGCATGATTTTGTAACGGTAACGGCGAACCATATACCGCCATGATGGCATCACCAATGTATTTATCTAAGGTGCCTTTATGCTTAAATACCGCTTCAACCATTGACTCAAAATATTCGTTGAGCATACCCACAACTTCTTCGGCTTCCAAGTTTTCCGTTAAAGTTGTGTAGCCGCGAATATCGGAAAATAGAATCGAAACTTCTTTGCGATCGCCTCCTAATTTGGCATCATCTAATTTGAGCAATTCTTCGGCTAATTCCTGAGTCATGTAGCGATACATGGTACTCTTGAGCCGCTTTTCGTCACTGATATCATCCATAACTATCAGCGCACCGCGAACTTGTCGATCGTCGCTAGCGTCGGCAATGGTGTTAATTGATAAGTTGATGCTGTTTTCTAAGGATTGATGGGTAAGAAGGGTACGATCTGGATAATATTGTTCGTGTAATTTATTGTCGGCAGCATTTAAGGCATCTTGACACCATTTATCAAAGTCGTTTTCTTTGATATTAATAATGTCGTTGATTAATTTGCCTTCTAAACGTTCTTCTGCTTCTAATCCCAACAAACGCAAAGCGCTTTCGTTGGCTGCAACAATGTGACCTTTACTGTCAGTAGAAATAACACCATTGGAAAGACTGCGAAGAATATCGCGCTGCATTTGTTCTTGTTGCTTGATGGTGGCAAACAATTGAGCGTTTTGCAGCGCTACACCTGCCTGAATGTTAAAAGCTTCCATAAACTGTTCGTCATTACGATCGAAACTCGCTTGGAAGCATTCGGGGGCTTCGGGCCAATCTTCAGGATTATAAGGAGGACATTGGTTTTTGTTCTTCTTATTTACCAGTTGAGTTACACCAATTAATTCCTTGTCACCGTTGAATACTGGCATACAGAGCAAACTACAGGTACGATAACCGTTTGAACTGTCTATTTGCTTTGCTGTATCGGAGTCGGGATTGTCGTACAAATCGAAGGGGATATTTAAAATTTTGCCAGTTGATGCGACTTGCCCCACAAAACCTTTACCCATAGGCACTCGCAACTCTTTAGTCGAACCATCAGCAATGGTAATTTTTGTCCACAATTCTTGGCGATCGCGATCGATTAACCATAAAGTAGAACGATCGGCGTTCATTAGCTGTTTAGCTTCATCCATCACTCGCTTCAGCGTCTCTTCTAAATCGAGACTGCTTTGTGAAAGCGATTTTATAGCTTTCATCAACGCTTCAGCCGCTCGTTGCTTTTGAGTTGCTATGTAAAAGGAACGCGATGATTCTAAAATTAATCGGATAGAAGGCGCAAATTCTTGAAATAATTGCTCGTCAGCATCAGTAAAACCTTTAATATCAATGCTTTCTGATAAAGGAGTTTCGCTATTGCTAACTGGTTTTAATTTGTTTAATAATTGCACTACCGCCACCAATTTACCTTGTTCGTTGAGCAAAGGTAAAGCCAACATGGTGTAGGTACGGTAATCAGTTCTTTTTTCATGCTGCCGCGCAAAAGAAGAGCGAGTATCGTTGTAAAAATCAAAGGGAATATTAACAACTTTTTTATGAGTCGCAACTTCACCAGCGATACCTTTATTTGCCGGAATGCGAATTTCTAAAGAGCGCTTTCCTTCTCCTTCAGCAACAATTGTATATAGTTCTTGCTTTTCTTCATCTAACAAAAATATTGTTGTTCTATCTGCACCTAATAGCTCCCCAGTTTTTAAAGTGATAGATTGCAACATTTCTTGCAAAATTGCTTCAAACCCTTTAGAATCCAACATTGATAGGGTTTGATTAACAATCTCTAACTTATGCTCTACATCTTTAACAACTTGTTTAAAAGTATCTTTAGTCAAAGGAGCAAGGAAAGTGGAAATAGTTCCTTCCTCTTGATGACTAAGAGCATCTAATCGAGCAGAATTCTGAATAAAGTCGCGCTCACCCTGACTGTTTCCACTAATAATTAAATCGGTGGTTTCACTGCGACTACGTTGGTAGACTGACATAGCTGCCTTCTGATATAAGATTTGTTTTATTAATTGATTCTTTATGGGCGATAAATCTGCCGATCGCTCTCAATTAATTTTGCCTTCGATACGCAATTTGAATCAAATATTTTGCATAAATCGACTCAATTAAAAGAAATAAACAGATGCATTTCGGCCATATTGCCCTTTTCCTTTAACCTTTAACCAAGAAAGAAAAAAATATTTTTACATATCTTGTCTTATCGAATAAGAGAATTATCCACAGTTTAATCTTTCACTAAAGAAAATGTCACCGACAAAGATACGTAGACAATAAAACAATAAAAAACAAATTCGTTTGATGAACGACAAGTACTCGAATATAAATCTAAACGTACTTGCTCGAAATCAAAATATTGTATGACTGCCAATTTCATTTTTAATTAACTATGAAAAACAACACATTAATTTTAACGCTACAAAATCAACGTGAATATACTTATAAACAGCAGATTACATCGCTACTTAATTGTTTTTTTTATTTTTACCCACTAAGCCTTGTAAAAAAATATCATTTCCACTATTTCTGTCATTTACAATTGCTTGCTGCTACAAAATCGGCAACATAGGCTATTGAATAGTAGAATTGTATTTTCTACATGACTATATTGATATTATTCCCAAATTTTTTCCAAAATTAACAGGTGCAAGGTAATACATTGCACTAATGACGGTTAATAAATAACTTTTCTAAAAGAATTTTTCTAAATTTAAGTATTTAATCCCATTCAGCTTCTTATTCTGATTAACTTTTGCAACTCAAATATAGTTCTAATGAACTAATTTTATCCCGAACTTGAAAAGCGACATAAAAGCATCGATCAGATTATCTCAAATAAACGTTAATAATTTATTGTCCTATTCAGCGTTTGCGTTTTATTACTGAGTATCTAATTAGCACTGTAATAATACTAAGTGTTAGCTTAATATAAAAGCTTTCAGCTTTATTTTTAGCAGCTATATGTATAAAATATTGCTATATGTATTAGTGCTAATTCTGATAAAATAACCGTAATTACGATAAATATGAAGTTACTTTGTATAAAAATAGGCATTTTTCAGGATGCTATTCATTAATTGATTGAGTTACAAAATGATTTATCTATAACAATAATAGTTCAGTGATATTACTGAGAAAGATTAATGTCTTTAAGTCAGCAACAAAAACCAAAAGCGATCGGCTTGTTTACTGCAACCTGTATTGTTGTAGCTAATATGATTGGTACGGGAGTATTTACTAGCTTGGGCTTTCAAGTAGTAGATATCAAATCTGGTTTCACTCTACTATTTCTATGGATGGTAGGTGGAGTTTTCGCTTTATGCGGTGCTTTAAGTTATGGCGAATTGGGCGCGGCGATGCCTTATTCGGGTGGTGAATACTATTATTTATCTCGTATATATCATCCAGTAATAGGCTTCTTATCTGGATGGGTATCGGTGACAGTGGGTTTTGCTGCACCAATTGCAGCCGCAGCTATGGCTTTGGGAGCATATTTTAAGAGCGTGTTTCCGCTAATTTCTTCACCAATCATTGCTTTAGCTGTAGTTATCGGTGTTTCTATAATTCATAGTAAAAGTAAAACATTTGGTAGCTACTTTCAACAGATATTTACAATTTTAAAAGTTCTACTAATTGTAGTTTTAATTGTTTGCGGTTTGTTTTTAGCTGAACCTCAACAGTTAGGATTTTTGCCTTTAACAGGAGATGTTAATTTAATTTTTAGTTCTCCTTTTGCGATTTCTTTAGTTTATGTAACCTATTCTTATTCAGGGTGGAATGCAGCCGTTTATTTAGCTAGTGAAATAGAAGAGCCGGAAAAAAATCTACCTCGTTCTTTAATTGGCGGAACTTTGGTTGTAATGGGGTTATATCTACTATTAAACTTTATCTTTTTATACACTACGCCAATCGATCAACTAGCAGGAAAATTAGAGGTTGGATCTATAGCTGCCAATCAAATTTTTGGTGCTTTCGGAGCAAAAATAATGGGTATTTTAATTTCTTTTGGGCTAATTTCTTCAATCAGTTCAATGGTTTTAGCTGGCCCAAGAGTGACTCAAGCAATTGGCGAAGATATCCCATTATTTAAAATGCTGGCGAGAAAAAATAGCCAAGGCATTCCATATCTGGCAATTCTTGTACAGCTATTTATCGTTACTGTTTTAATCTTGACATCTAGTTTTGAAGCAGTACTAACTTATTTGGGATTCACCCTGACATTATCTTCATTTATGACAGTTTTAGGGGTTTTTGTTTCCCGTTTTCGATATCCCGAAGCTCATCGCCCTTATCAAACTTGGGGTTATCCTTTTACACCACTTATTTTCTTGGCAATCAGTTTATGGATGTTGGTGTACCTTTTGATTGATAAACCAGCGGAATCTTTAACAGGAATGGGAACGCTATTAATTGGTTTAATTGTCTATTTTGTCGCGTCAAAAAACAAGTTGGGATGGACTTCGGTTGAGGAAGGAACAGACTATATTTCTGCCTATAAAACCGAACAAAAATAAACCTGGTTAAGATACAAGTTGGTTTTCTGAATAACTTTGAAAGATTTCCCTACAATCATGAAAAACAATAAATTATTTACTGCTATTTTTGGTACAGGTATTGGTGCATTATTATTACTACAAGGCTGTGGTAGCGACAACATTAATAGCAATATTACCAGTAACGCGATTAACAAAGCTGAAACAGCTAAACAATTAGATCCTTTAGCGAAGTTTGACAAAGCAAAATCTGCTAAATTAACTGATACAGCAAAATTGCTCGCGGGGATGGAAGTTGATAGTAAAAGTTCTTTAGCTAAAGTACAGCAAGTTAGTGGTTGGAATTCCCATCAGAATTACTATAAAAATGCCTGGTCAAAATTAGAAAATCAGCAGTTAGCAAAGGTCAGAAAATGGAAAGATAAGGAATTACAAGCCATTAATGCAAAAACTCCAACTGTTTTTTATCCTTTCAGCGGCCCAGATTTTCTCTACTCTTTCTCTTTATTTCCTAAAGCTAAAGAATTAATTTTAGTTGGTTTAGAACCAGTGGGTAGCGTTCCAGATTTTGCTAAACTTTCTGCTAATGAAAGTAATAGAGCATTAGGTAAAGCCAGAAGTTCTTTATCAGAGATTTTGCAATTTAGCTTCTTCCGCACCAACGATATGAGAGTTGATTTGCAAAAGCAAGGAGTTTTACCAATTTTGTACGTATTTATGGCACGTACAAATAACCGCATCCTCGATTTACAATATATTGGCTTAGATAAAAATGCTAAAGTCAAACAATTTGAAAAAGGAATGGTTCCAGGAGTCAAAATTGCTTTTGTTCCTCAAGGAGAATCAGAACCTCGTACTTTGTATTATTTCTCCACAGATTTATCGAATTCAGGTTTGAAAAAGCATCCCGAATTTACACAGTTTGTAAGTCAACTTAATCAACCTGTAACTTATTTAAAAGCTGCTTCTTACTTAATGTATAACAGTAGCTTTTCAGGTATTAGAGATACTATTTTGAATACCAGCAGTCATTTATTGCAAGATGATTCTGGAATGCCTTTAAAATCTTTTGATAATGAGAAATGGGACTTAACATTTTATGGTAACTATACTCGTCCCATTGGTTTATTCAAAAATAGCTATCAATCCGATTTGAGACGAGTTTATACAAGTAATAAAGATATTCAACCCTTAGATTTTGGAATTGGCTATAAATTTGGGGTGAATCAGTCGAATTTGATGTTGGCTAAGACTAAATAATCTTAGTGTAGAGACGTAGCAGTGCTACGTCTCTCTGTATTGTGGTTAGTGTCGATAATTATGGTGCAATATCAACCCTAATTTGTGGAGACGTAGCACTGCTACGTCTCTCTGTATTGTGGTTAGTGTCGATAATTATGGTGCAATATCAACCCTAATTTGTGGAGACGTAGCACTGCTACGTCTCTACATTAGTTATTTGTTTTTAACAAATTAATAATCAATCATCCAGTATTTGAATGCCGGATGTTGTCCACCGATTGCTCCATCAACAATTTTTTCGCAGATTTTTAAACCATTCTGACTGTTAGTTAAAATTACAATTCCCGTTTTTAAATCTCTAGAAGCTACAATAAAACTTTTAAAAGTAACTAAATCTCCCCAATGCCAAAAGAAGTTACCTTTGTTAGTTTTTTCTAATCCCCAACCCAAACCCCAATCGAGAGAATCACTAAGCTTAATTTGCGGAGTTAGCATCTGCTGTAAACTTGCTTCTGTCAAATTATTACTATCAATCGTTCCCGGTTTCATCATGGCAATAGGAAATTGAGCATATTCAGCAGCAGTAGTACGTAAACTACCCGCTGAACTCGCAGCTTTCGGTTGACTCATTGCTCTGGGTTCACCTTGACGATTGTGTCCGTAACTAGCAGTTTCTGCATATTCGGGTTGCCAAATCAAACTACTACTTTTCATTCCCCAAGGCTTTAAAATTTGCTGTTGTAAATATGCTGCTAAAGGTTGCTGGGTAATTTTTTCAACTACACTTTGTAAATATAAAAATCCTTCCCCCGAATAACCAAATTTAGTGCCCGGATTATTATTGAACCACACTGGTTTGCTACCGCTCCAATTAGGAAAACCAGTAGTGTGAGATAAGACTCTTCGAGCAGTTACTTGGTTAATTCTTGAGTCAGATATTAAAGGTTTATCGGTATATTTTGTTAAAGGTGCATCTAAATCAATTTCTCCTCTTTCCGCCATTTTTAACACTGCATAACTAAACAATGGTTTAGTCAAAGATGCAGCAGCAAAGATAGTTTCGTTATTAACCGATGTTTTTCTATATTTATGTTTAATTCCAAAGCTTTTATTCCAAAACAATTCCCCATCCCGAATTACAGCTAAAGAAATTCCGGGAATTCCAGAATTTTGCATTAACTGGGGAATTTGCGTTTCTAAATTACCAGTTACAGTTTCTGCTGCTGAAACAGAATCGGCGAGTAATTTAAGTAAGCTGATAGAAGAAAGACTTATAAAAGTGGTTGTACCTTGTTTTAATAATTTTCTGCGGGATATTTCGGACATTGTAGAGATTTTTTTATGGTGTTATTTAATTAGAATTTAGATAAAGGGGAAAAGTTTCAAGAAAAGGGAATAGGGAACGGGGAAATAAGTACTATTAAATTAAATAAATCAGTTATAGCACTCTTGAATTATTTATAATAATTAAGAAACCTCTCCTTGTTAAGGCTATGGTGTACACACAAATCTTCTAAATTTGCTCCATAAGGTTTTGATCCCCCCCTAGCCCCCCTTAAGAAGGCAGGGCTGTTTCATTCTCCAGAGAAAAATGGTTCAATTACAAATAGGATAA
>NZ_CAWUDI010000068.1:0-39543 GCF_963920925.1 Calothrix sp. CCY 0018
TTAAGGTAGAAATGATTTTACCGCTGCTGATATTCCACAACTTGATGGTATTGTCGTGACTACCAGAGGCTAAAGTTTTACCATCGGGACTAAAAGCCACGCTCAAGACTGTATCTTGATGCCCATCTAAGGTAGAAATGATTTTACCGCTGCTGATATTCCACAACTTGATGGTTTTGTCAACACTGCCAGTTGCTAAAGTTTTACCGTCGGGACTAAAAGCCACGCTCAAGACTGTATCTTGATGCCCATTTAAGGTAGAAATGATTTTACCGCTGCTGATATTCCACAACTTGATGGTTTTGTCCCCATTACCAGAGGCTAAAGTTTTACCATCGGGACTAAAAGCCACGCTCAAGACTGTATCTTGATACCCTGTTAAGCGATTGCGTTCTTGAATGTTAAACAATATGCTTAGTAAGTTGATAACAGGTGTAGAAGCAGGATAGCCAATAGAAGATTGTTTACTTGTTGTTAAACTTTCTAATTCTCGTCCAGCTTCCATAGCCTCCACTAAACGGTCAATTCCAATATTTCCAGAAGATATTTCTCGTGATGAAATTTTTCCAGTTTCTTCTAATCTCTCTATAGCAAGAGTATAAAATTGTCTTTGAACAACTATGGTAGCAACAATCGCTCCCACCATAGACACAGCCAAAAACCCAGAACCAAATCGAATCATTCTAGTCGATTTTTTCTGCGCTTTCCTCAATGTTTCATTGGCTTTACCGGATTTATGTTGTGCTTGTATTAATTCTTCATTCGCTTGTGCTAATATCCTACCTTCCTCTTCCTGAGTTGCTAAAGCTGCTGCAAGTTCTGCTTTTTCCAATTCCTGGGAAGCTCCTAAATACCGAGCATCCTCATTACTCAAGTTTTTCTCGTTAGCCCACATCAAAGCATTCTGTAACGATTGTCCCCTCAACAATCGCGACTCATCTTGATAACCACTATCTACCCAAGCTTGAAAACTTTCCGAGTAAGGACGTAATTTTCCTAATTCTTTTTCTACCCAATCTAAATTAAATACCGATTTGTAAATTCGATTGTAAACTTTGATAATTCTATCTTCTTTGACTACCAATCCCAGCAGCCGAAACCTCATGTTTTCCAGACTGTCATCGGCATCAATATAACCATTGAGTAAAATTTGCTGGTATAATCCTAAAAAACGTCCGGCAATCTGCTCTCCTAAAAGCATGCGATCGCGAATTGTTTTTAAATGCTCTGGTTCGTCATGAGCTTCCCAATTATTAATTATTTTGCTGTGAATAATCGATTCTAATTTCTCCCCACTACTCAATTCCCCTTGTTTTATCGGATTTACCAACTCATTACCAATTTTGGGTGGTTTGAGATTGCTTCCTTTCGTCGCAATGACGGTACTTATATTATTCGTGGGTAAGTCTTCTTTTAATAGCTTACAAACCCTTTGAGTTAAAAAAGGTTGTCCACCAGTCCAATTCAAAACCTCTTTGATTAAACCCAAAGGATTCTCGACAATTCCGGTAAATCCTTTAGCTAAAGGTTCGATTTCACTTTCTTTAAAGCCATCAAGTTGAATTGCTCTACCAATATTAAACGGAGTCCGTCTTTTATCCCCGATTAAATCCCCAGGAGTCGCAACTCCCACCAAAACGAAAGTTAATCTTTTATATTCGGGGTTATAATTACGCTTCTCATAACAGCTTCTAATTAAAGCAAAAAAATCATCCGTGGGGAATTGCAAACTTAAAATACTATCTATTTCATCTATAAATATAACAATCTTACTTTTGATAGATGTTAATAATACAGTTTCTATAAATTCATCCAAACGCTCCACAACCGAAATTGCGCTTCTATCTTTCCACCAGTTAAGCAGAAAATCCTTCGGGTTTCCTAGCTCAAAATTCGTTACTAATTTGTAAACAATTCCTGCATACCACTGCTCGGACTTGATATCCCCACTACCCCTGATAGAAAAATCCAAAGAAGTACAAGCATATCCTTCGGCTTTGAGTCGATTTTGGGTTCGGACAATCAAACTGGTTTTACCCATCTGTCGGGAGTTAAAAATATAACAAAACTCCCCCGCTTTCAGATAGCGGTAAAGTTCTTCATCAGCCTGTCTAACCACGTAAGAGGGGGCGTTTTCTGCTAAACTTCCTCCGACTCTATACTCATAATTATACTTGCCTGTCTCTGTCATAATTGATTCACTATATATAGATATTTAGAAAACGTATCTGTGGTTAGAGACACTTACCTATATCAAAGCACGACTGATTCGAGTTAGACCATGAGATATTCGAGTTATCTTTGAGTTAGAGGAATCTGAGCGAACAGCACCATTTTCAATAACCCCTATGGTGAGCTAAGGCTACTGACACTGGTGCAAGATATGAGTTACAAATGCACAACAAGCGCAATTGAGTAACAAGACTTGCTCAAAATTAAACGCTCTAGGGTTAATCAAAGTAGAAAATGGAAGAACATTAGCAACTTGCGGATTATATCGGCAATATTTTTTTGGATAACTCGAATTACCTCACCCCCATCCCCTCTCCTTATCGAAGGAGAGGGGGGTCAATTATCCCCATCTCCCCCTCTCCCCATCTCCCCATCTCCTCACTCCTTCGGACACAACTCCCCCCTCAACTCATCCCGAGTAATCAAATATTCTTCAAGATACTCGCAACCCTTAGCCAGTAAATCATCCAAATCCAAATTCCACAACTTGATGGTTTTGTCCCCACTACCAGAGGCTAAAGTTTTACCATCGGGACTAAAAGCCACGCTGTAGACAGCTTCTTGATGTCCTTCCAAGGTAGAAATAAATTTACCACTAGCGATATCCCACAACTTGACGGTATTGTCACTACTACCAGAGGCTAAAATTTTACCATCCGGGCTAAAAGCCACGCCCATGACATCATGTTGATATCCTTTCAAGGTAGTTAGGATTTGACGACTAGCTATATCCCACAACTTAATGGTATCGTCCCAACTACTAGAAGCTAAAGTTTCACCATCCGGGCTAAAAGCCACGCTAAAGACTTGATGTTGATGTCCTTCCAAGGTAGTTAGGATTTGACGACTAGCCATATCCCACAACTTGATGGTTTTGTCCCCACTACTAGAGGCTAAAGTTTTACCATCCGGACTAAAAGCCACGCTAAAGACATAATCTTGATGTCCTTTCAAGGTAGTTAGGAGTTTACCACTAGCCATATCCCACAACTTGATGGTTCTGTCAACACTACCAGTAGCTAAAGTTTTACCATCCGGACTAAAAGCCACGCTTTCGACTGCATCTCCATGTCCTTGCAAGGTAGTTAGGAGTTTGCCACTAGGCATATCCCACAACTTGATGGTTTTGTCAACACTACCAGTTGCTAAAGTTTTACCATCCCGGCTAAAAGCCACGCTCCAGACTTGATTTTGATGTCCTTGCAAGGTAGTTAGGAGTTGACGACTAGCCATATCCCACAACTTGATAGTACTGTCCCTACTACCAGTTGCTAAAGTTTTACCATCCGGGCTAAAAGCCACGCTTATGACATCATCTTGATGTCCTTTCAAGGTAGTTAGGATTTTACCACTACCCATATCCCACAACTTGATAGTACTGTCCCTACTTCCAGTTGCTAAAGTTTTAGTTTTACTATCCGGGCTAAAAGCCACGCTGTAGACATAATCTTGATGTCCTTGCAAGGTAGTTAGGAGTTTACCACTAGCCATATCCCACAACTTGATGGTTCTGTCAACACTACCAGTAGCTAAAGTTTTACCATCCGGACTAAAAGCCACGCTTTCGACTGCATCTCCATGTCCTTGCAAGGTAGTTAGGAGTTTGCCACTAGGCATATCCCACAACTTGATGGTTTTGTCAACACTACCAGTTGCTAAAGTTTTACCATCCCGGCTAAAAGCCACGCTCCAGACTTGATTTTGATGTCCTTGCAAGGTAGTTAGGAGTTTACCACTAGCCATATCCCACAACTTGATGGTTCTGTCAACACTACCAGTAGCTAAAGTTTTACCATCCGGACTAAAAGCCACGCTTGTGACTGCACCTTGATGTCCTTGCAAGGTAGTTTGGAGTTTACCACTAGCCATATCCCACAACTTGATGGTTTTGTCCCAACTTCCTGTAGCTAAAGTTTTACCATCCGGGCTAAAATCCACGCTCAAGACTGCATCTTGGTGTCCTTGCAAGGTAGTTAGGAGTTTACCACTAGCCATATCCCACAACTTGATGGTTGTGTCCCAACTTCCTGTAGCTAAAGTTTTACCATCTGGGCTAAAAGCTACGTTGTAGACATGATCTTGATGTCCTTCTAAGCTATTGCGTTCTTTAATGTTAGATAATATATTTTGTAAGTTAGATATAGGAGTGTTGGCGGGATAATCTCCTAAAGATTGTTTATCTTTTACTAAACTTTTTAACTTTCTTCCATTCCGTATAGCCTCTGAGAGTGCCTCAATTTGTCCTAATACAAACGATTCTCGTGATAAATTGATTCCAGCTTGTTCCAGTTGCGCTACTTTTTGAATATATTGACTTTTTATTTGAGCATTAACAGCAAATAACATAGACACAGCCAAAAACCCAGAACCAAATCGAATCATTCTAGTCGATTTTTTCTGCGCTTTGCTCAAAGTTTGATTCGCTTGTGTTAATATCCTACCTTCCTCTTCCTGAGTTGCTAAAGCTGCTGCAAGTTCTGCTTTTTCCAATTCCTGGGAAGCTCCTAAATACCGAGCATCCTCATTACTCAAGTTTTTCTCGTTAGCCCACATCAAAGCATTCTGTAACGATTGTCCCCTCAACAATCGCGACTCATCTTGATAACCACTATCTACCCAAGCTTGAAAACTTTCCGAGTAAGGACGTAATTTTCCTAATTCTTTTTCTACCCAATCTAAATTAAATACCGATTTGTAAATTCGATTGTAAACTTTGATAATTCTATCTTCTTTGACTACCAATCCCAGCAGCCGAAACCTCATGTTTTCCAGACTGTCATCGGCATCAATATAACCATTGAGTAAAATTTGCTGGTATAATCCTAAAAAACGTCCGGCAATCTGCTCTCCTAAAAGCATGCGATCGCGAATTGTTTTTAAATGCTCTGGTTCGTCATGAGCTTCCCAATTATTAATTATTTTGCTGTGAATAATCGATTCTAATTTTTCCCCTGTAGCTAATTCCCCATCCCTCAATAGCTTACAAACCCTTTGAGTTAAAAAAGGTTGTCCACCAGTCCAATTCAAAACCTCTTTGATTAAACCCAAAGGATTCTCGACAATTCCGGTAAATCCTTTAGCTAAAGGTTCGATTTCACTTTCTTTAAAGCCATCAAGTTGAATTGCTCTACCAATATTAAACGGAGTCCGTCTTTTATCCCCGATTAAATCCCCAGGAGTCGCAACTCCCACCAAAACGAAAGTTAATCTTTTATATTCGGGGTTATAATTACGCTTCTCATAACAGCTTCTAATTAAAGCAAAAAAATCATCCGTGGGGAATTGCAAACTTAAAATACTATCTATTTCATCTATAAATATAACAATCTTACTTTTGATAGATGTTAATAATACAGTTTCTATAAATTCATCCAAACGCTCCACAACCGAAATTGCGCTTCTATCTTTCCACCAGTTAAGCAGAAAATCCTTCGGGTTTCCTAGCTCAAAATTCGTTACTAATTTGTAAACAATTCCTGCATACCACTGCTCGGACTTGATATCCCCACTACCCCTGATAGAAAAATCCAAAGAAGTACAAGCATATCCTTCGGCTTTGAGTCGATTTTGGGTTCGGACAATCAAACTGGTTTTACCCATCTGTCGGGAGTTAAAAATATAACAAAACTCCCCCGCTTTCAGATAGCGGTAAAGTTCTTCATCAGCCTGTCTAACCACGTAAGAGGGGGCGTTTTCTGCTAAACTTCCTCCGACTCTATACTCATAATTATACTTGCCTGTCTCTGTCATAATTGATTCACTATATATAGATATTTAGAAAACGTATCTGTGGTTAGAGACACTTACCTATATCAAAGCACGACTGATTCGAGTTAGACCATGAGATATTCGAGTTATCTTTGAGTTAGAGGAATTCTACTTGAATCAAACTTCGGCATACTGAGCATATTATTTTTTTGTATTTTTTGTACAGCAAAATTTTGGCTAAATGATTTTTGAAAAAATTTGTAGAGGAGTCCTGTATAAATAATTTAACAGTAAAAATCAATTTTGTTAATTCGAGAACAATTTTCAAAACTCGAATTAAGTCAAATATCTCAAGGCTTAACTCATATGACAATAGTGTTTGATAGAAATATCGAGTTCAGCAAACAACAATATGCACTCTAATACAAAATCATTAGAAAGTTAGAAATTTATTGTATAGCTTAGAGGCTTTCTTTTTCCACATATTGCCTAAACTCCCCAAAAAATTCTTGAAAATAGCCCTATTACCTTGAATAGAATTGGGACTTACGCGAATTGAGAAAAACTCAGGTGGTGGGTAACACTACAAACCTTATTATTACGTTAACAATTCGTTGAAGTGTCACAGCAACGGCAATAAAGGAGGAAGAAAATCTACACCCCTTTTTGCCTCCCCTACAAGAAAAATATGCCAGTTGCATAAGTCTTAAGGATATAAATTTACCTCACACATTAATAAGCTAGTAACCTCAGCTATGGCTTTTAAAGTACCTAAATTTGAAAACGACCACATTCTTAACGAGCAGGATTTATATGCTTTGGCTCGTCTTCCAATGGAATTATTTCGTTGGAATTGTATAAGCCAGAAAAACCTTGGTTTCTTTGCGCCTGTCCAAAGTGACTTGATATCTGGTTATGACTCATGGAATCAATTTGTATGGCAAGATAACCAACTACTTGTGAAGAATTTATTTGTGATTTCACCGCAAGGATACCCATTCATTATTGAAGGTGAGAAAGAAATTAAAAAAGTAGGTTCGACTTTGTTTGCTGTTGCCAATTTAGCAAAAGATTCTCTATCCTATAATGGTGATGGCTATAAAATTGATTTGAAATGGGATCTTCCTGAAATTGAATCGAATCAAGAAACAGAACCTTTTATTATTAAATTAGGGCACGTAACAGGTAATAATACAAACCGAAAGTTTGAAATAGCTCCTCCAATTTTGCAACTTATTGGTACAAGTAAGTTATGGAAAATAGTTTTTACTTTAAAAAATAATGTAGAAAACTATATTGAACAGTTAATTATAGCAGTAGGAATACATAATCTTGACTGTAGCGAATATATAGATAGGCTTGAAAGACTCAATTCATTTACTCAAAAGACTGAAGTAGCAGAATTTATTAATATTGCTTTATTAACTTTAAAGTCTGCTACAGGGTTTTATTATAGATTTATTTATAATCAAGATGATTCAAGCTCGCGATATAAATCTTGTAAATATCTCCAGGGACGTGCTTTAGAAAAGAAATTAGCAGAGATTAATCAGATTCACCAAATAGAAAGAGAAATTTTTAATCCTATCGATGAACTTCTAGAGATGGAAGTGGAAACAGGTCAACAACAACAAGATTTTATCGAAAAACTAAGCTATTTATTTGCATCAAGTTCGTATTTATTTAAAATATTACAGATAAATACTGAAGAAAAGTTTCCCAGTCAAGGTTATCCCAAAAAATTCGACCAGTTACGGATGTTATATCGATATGATTTTAAAGCATATGAAAAAGAAAACCGGACTTTAGTAATTGAGTTTAATGAAGAACCAACTAACGTAGCGTTTATTTTTACCAACCAAGAAGACTTAAAAATCACTAAAAATTTAATTCCTTTAAAGCAAAAGTCTCAACAGAAAAAGACAAACAAAAAGCGCTATGAAATTTTATTAAATATCCAATCATATTTATTTATAGCTGTTCCGGAGCAGGCTATTAAAAAACTAGAATTAGTTAGAAAACAAAAATAATTCAATACAAATAAAACTAATTATGATTAGCAATTCTCAGGAATGTCAGAGTTTGATTCAACACATAAACTCTTTGATTGATAACAGACCAGGATTTATGCAAAATCCTTCAGAACAATACCAACAGCGAAATAACTATATTGAAATACTAGAATATGCTATTAACTATGATGAATTATATCATTTATACGATATCTGGAAAGTTTTTGCGCGAACCAGAGAAGAAGCAACAAGAGGGTTTTTTCTAGATTTATGGGATATATCTGAAAAAAAAGAACTACGGGTTAAAAATCAGCGAGAAGGAGATATACTTCGTTCTTTTGTTGGTCAAGTTAACAATCAATTTGATGAAATTTTACTTGCAAAAAAAATCTCGGCACCTAGATTATGGCAAGATTACATACAAGAACTTTTAATTGATTTGATGTGGATCGAGGACGAGTATGAAAAGCAGTTACAGCGAAAATTGCTTTATTCTATGTCTAATCTTTACGCATATTTATATCCTCAAGAATCTATATCTGCTGAAGAAGAAAAGGAATTTTTAATTGAAATATTAAAAATGACTGAATCTGCTATGTTTTGTAAAGGAGATATTGATAATTCCCCAATCTTCCTCAATAAAGTTTTTACTGATAATCTCAATAGTGATTCACAAAGGCAATTTACACTTGCTTTTCTCTATTTGTACAGGTTTATAAATCATTTTGGTTTGATTAGTCTGAATAATTTTGTGAAAAATTCAGTACAATCATTACAACATCAAGAAGTTATAGAGCAACTGGGAGAAGAAAGTATAGAGGAAATCCTAGAAAGACTTTTACTATATTGGGGTGCAACCGCACCATTAATGGAACTATTTTTAAAAGAAAAATTAGAATTCAAATTCGATGACTGCGAAAAGTTTGAAGAAATTAAATTACCCTCACCCTATGGTACAGATAACTTTGTTTATACTATCGGTGCTTCTGGTGCAGGAAAAACATATTTTTTCCATGCTATGGAACATTTCAGCACGGAATCTAACCAACAATCTCTATCAATCAAATATATTGATGATTCAACAGATAGCAGAATAGATAAACAAAAATGGAAAGCAGGAGAAGAGCTAGAAGCAGGAGAAAATCATCTTGTGTATATGCGTTCTAAAGTTCGTAATTTATGTAGATTTTCATTTCATGAAATAGATGATAAGCAAATAATAGTCAAAGATTCTAGTGTTATAAAATGGCAATCCTTAGAAGGATATTTTGAAAGACACTTACCTTCTGCAATTATCTTAGTATTTTCTGTAGAAAAAAAAGAAGAATCAAATTCATATAGTGAACTTATCCACTTGCTAGACAAAATTGCTCAAACTGATAAGCGCTATCGTAATATTCCGATTTATTTTATATTTAATAAATACGATTTATTACTTGAAAAAATCAAACAAGATGAATATAGCGAACAACTGTTGAATGAATTTCATAGCTATTTAAACTCAGAATTAAAAATTACTCAAGAAAATCACTTCTTTTCTTTACGGTACCAACAAGATGTCAAGCTAATTGATATTTTTACCAAAATTAAGCTAACCAAAGCTTGCTGTGCGAATTTAGCATTTATAAATCAGTTAAATCAAGATATAAAAAAAGTTAAACACATAATTTATAATTTGTTAGATTTTGATTTTACTAATTTGAGCTTCATATATACTTCTTCCATTTTTGAAAATCGACAATATTCTGATTTACAAACATTATGGAGTGATTTAAATGATTTTATTATTCAAGCTACTTGTGAAAATTTAGAAAAATACTATCGGAAAGAATTTCAAAATAAAATTAAGCAAGACTTTACTAAGGTAGATTTATTTTGCGAACAAGCAAAGATAACATCTTCCTTTGAAGTTAGCAAACCTATTGTTGATAAATTACATGAAATTCCAAACAAAGATAAAATGGCAGAGTATTTCCATAAATTACAGAATAATATCGCAGATGTTAATAATATAAACGTAAGGAATATTGCCTCAATCATTGGTAATTTTGGAATAATAAAGGATAATCTAGATAACTTAGAAAAATTCGTTAACGAACAAAATTATCAAAGTAATTTTTTTGATAAAGTACTAAGAGCAAATTTAATGGAGCTTGCTATTCCAGTAGAAAAAAATCAAATAGAGGAATGCCAAGATTATCAAGATTTATATTTAAAAGAAATAAAGTTTATCGACCCGAATGAAGTTAATTATTATAATTATATTTGGCGATTTGACATTAAATCAGTAGCGGTTGAAAATTTTATAAATAATCAAGAATATCGTGAAATGATAGATGCAATAAAAGAAATCTTCTTTGAAGAAATATTATCCTATAATGAAAATACCTCCAAACATCAACTAAAGATAGATAATAAAGATAATTTAGAAATAATAATTGAACAATTACCTAAACAGCTTCAAGCAATTGATATTGCTAATAGGAATGAAGCATTTGAAGCTTCAATTGAAGATAAAGTTTCATTTTCTTATACTTTAAGTAATACCAATGCGCTGTGTCCAATTCAATGCGGACAATTTAACAACCTTGATAGAGACTTAATTCAAGGAGAAAATTTAGAACAGACAGTTTTTGAGAGATTATGCCAATTTACTGACGATTACGATAAAGCAAAAAAATATTGTCAATTATTAACTAATTATTTGCCTAATTATCCGAAAATACCGAAATATCCACAATTCATTCTTGTTAAAAGAAATAGTGTAAACCGAATTAAGGTACAACTTGATAAAATAAGAATTGATGTCATCAAGAAAATTGACCCCAAATTAAAGCAACAGCAAGAAATATTAATTGATATGGCGATGATTCTATTAAAAAATCGTTATGCGTTTCAAAAACTTTATCAAGGTATTTCTAATATAAATCAATACGAAACATATATTTACAACTTGTATTTAGCAAAATTTTTATTAGAAATGTTAAAATCACGTGAATTTCATGTCGAAAAATTTCAGCAAGAACCTTATACAGTCAGAGAAAAAATTGCTAAGATTTCTAACGATTTAGCTAATATCATCAACGAACTTAAATCCGCTCCCCAACAGACAATAAGTTTAGAAGGTTTAAGTAAGGATTATCAAGAAGTTAGTTTAAGTACTAAATTGTTATCATTTAATAATAGAGATATCAAAAAAAATGCAGAAGAAATAGAAGCAGAATTAAGAACTGCTTTAGAAATATACACCGAGATATTAACTCTAATTGATAAGGATGAAGAACGCTTAAAATCTTTATCAACAGATATAATACCTCAGTTTAGTTTTTCTCAGAAAAATGAATACAACAATCTACTGAAAGATTATGAAAAACAGCGTAAATTATTAATTATATTAGAAAGAGTCGAATTCTTGCGCTCATCAAAATGGATTGAGGATTTACAGTGGTTAAATGATTCTTTCAGAGAGCATTATACTGATACTGTTTGGGCTAGTCTCATATCTATCGATACACAGCAGCTTGATGAATGGAAGCAGCGTTTTATTGAGGATATAGATAAATTGTTAGAAACAGAATTATTTTCTCGTTCCAAATAAAGTTTGATATTAATAATTGTAGGAAAAGATTTATTCTTAATGCTAAAGTTTACTATTGTTTCGCGAACAAATTATCAAGATTTAAATAGCTCCGAAGAATGGAAGTATTATTTTCCAGATTATAGTGAAAAGTCATTTTCTACTAGATTGAGAAAAGATAATACTTTAAGCGATGCAGAAAAAATATTGCTAGACAAAAAAAATGAAGAAAATCAATTACAACAAGTAGAAGAAGATTCTGAAACTTGTCCCAAAATAATTCATCCTATGTCTGAGAATGAATCTACTGTAAGTCTTTGGAAATACAAGAATCAAAATGATAAATATTATGTCAAAGATTCAGGGGATGCACAGGCATTTAATAGACCTCAGATGAACTTGTTATACTTACCGGAATTGCGAGGAAAAAGACTTATAGATTTTCGCAATGCAACAGACTATAATGAAAAGTATCGCTACAAAGTAGTTGAACTAGAAGAACTAGGTTTTCCTAATTCTGTTGCTGCTCAAAATAGCAGTGTTAGTGGAGTCTTTTTTAAGCAAATTAATAGCGATGAAGGAATTAATCCAGAAGTAATAGATTTGGAATATAGTAAAGATATCATCAATAATAATAAAGATGAATATTCTGCTGTAGGTTGGCTAAATCCATTGATATTGACTTTCTCTTTAGATGACAATGATATAGAAAATATCGAGAGTACTAAGGGAAATAGATATCTAAAAGCACTTAGCTTATTTCTAGAGCCATCGGCTTTAATATTAGTTGAACCTCATATAGATAGAGATTATGATTTGCGAATTGGGTTTTTGATTCAACTTTATCAATTAATTGAAGAGCGTCAACGAAATTATGGAAAGAATCATTATCTAAGTCTGATTGAACATATTCTTTTTGGTTCTCAATATATTCAACCTTGGAAACCTTTTTTAATTCTAGATTTACTTGGGGGTGAATTTTATGTTTACCAAAAGATAAAGCATAATTCAGACAATGAAAAACTGTTGATTAGTTGGAATCCTCCTGAAGATGCAAAATCAAATAAACTTTGGTTTGCGGATTATTGGCTCCAAAAATGTGAAAATATAATACAACAAAACATAAACATCCAAAGTCAGATTAATATAGTTGCTTCACATCCATCTGCTCGGGTTTATCGTTCTGGTAAAGGTTCTATCAGGTTTCAGGTAGACGATTTTTCCAACACTAATCTTTCGTTAAGTTCCCTTATAAGTAAACATCCTTGTTGTACAAATGATGGCAACATTAGTAATCTATATAATTTTCTACTTGAATTATTTCAAGATTCTGAGTCAAAAAAGTTTTATGAAAAATTTCCTTATAATAATTTTTATCGTATTGAAAGCTCGCAGAATAAATTAGTTGAATTTGATGAAGTAGATTTCTGGAATTATTTTAGTCAGAATCATGTCATTCCAGAATCACCACTATTAATTGCTATTCCCAAGCAAGATAATCGGTTTTTAGATCCAATTGCTTCGCTTAACTTTGGACCATATCACTTTCTATGGGACTTATTTAATTATTTTAATGGAGAGCGACAACAAGAAATTGTAGATGTTTATAATTCTTTCGGTTGGTGGAATAATTGGCACTCTACTTTATTTAACAATCGTTGGGATGTATGTTTAAATTTTATCGAAAAACGTGGATTTATTATTAAAAAATCAATTATTGGAAGAGATTGTTTAGGTTTGTATGATAATTATGTTAATTGGAAATATCTAAATATGCGTTTTTCTAGTTTCGAGCCAGCCAAATCAAACAACTTGTTGTAAACAGAATTAACTGAAGATAAATTATTTATGTCTGCACAAAAACTACGCGAATTACTTCAAAATACAATAAACCAGGCTAATCAAAAAAGACCTCGTGAAGTTGGTACTTTAGCTCATGTATTTAACTATTGTATTAAGCGAAATTATCGTTACCAGTCCCAATCTAATGGTAGTCGAGATTTACTCTCTCAAATCATTCACGATGTAGAATTAAGTATTAAAAAGTATGCACTTTTATCGGGAGAACATCAAGAAAATGAATTCGTTGTTAGTTATGATATAGAAAGTGCAATTAAGAGCTATGAAAGTTTTATTAACAGTCACTCTCAGCAGAAAAGATTTACCGATCATGTAATATACTGGTTATTAGAAGGAGATTTTGATGATAAATTTTTAAAATTATATCGCAATATTTGTAGAACAAGAGGAGTTGATACTCTTTATTTGATGCCAGATTTTTCGGACTTAAAAATTGCCGATTTAGGATTTGGCACTCTTATAGATTCTGAATGGATAGAAGAACAAAATGATATTCCATTTTTAGGTCGTCAGGCAGATATTGAAAAACATATTGGTTTTTTATCTTTAGCAATACGCCAAAGACGACATTATTTATTAGAAGGACATCAAGGAGTAGGTAAATCTATATTTATCCGAAAATTGATTAAAAATGCCATTGAAAGCTGGCAAAAAATCGGCAACCGATTATTAAGTAACGTATCTTTTGTTTTATTTGAACAACAAGATTTTATCTATTCGGAAGAAGATAATCGAAATCGTTTAAAACGGTTATATCAATATCTTCAAGTCAATCCCCAAGTAATTCCTATATTTGATAGTTTTCAAGGACTTTTAAATCCAGCCCTTTCAGTCCATGAAATATTTACTAGTCTTTTTGGTGGAATTCTGTCTACCACCGGACGTACTTTTATATTAGTATGTCGGACTGAAATTGCATCAACTGCAAACATTGTCGAACCTATCCAAAAATACACATTATCACCTTTATCTCCCACAATAACTTTAGATATTGTCCATCATAAGATGGAACAACTAATCTCCCGTTCTAGAATGATACTCGATTTTGAATCTTCTAAAGACGAGTTTTGCTCATTGCTAATTAATATAGCTTCAGAAAGATATCCCGGACGTTTTTTCCCCGAAATTGCTCTGCATCTAGCTGAAAGTACATTAAATAGAGCAATTAACCGTGTAGCTTATCTCAAACAAGAACCTTTAGATAAAATCCTCTTTGCTGATTTGTGGGAATATGTTGCCGAAGAGCAATCTATTAGTACTGAAATATTAGGAAAAGATCCAGACGAATTTTATCAAAAGGTACAGGAAAATCTGAACCGGCAAGTTATAGCTCAATATGCAGCAGTTGAGAAAGTCTGCAAAGTACTGCAAGTAATGGCAAAACGTCCTCCCAGAAAGGCTCCTCGTGGCAGATTTCTATTTGTAGGACCCCCCGGAGTTGGTAAAACTCACTTAGGCAGACAATTAGCAATCAATCTGGGTTTAGGAGATGAAGCCTTTTTTATATTTAATATGTCTGAGTATTCCTCAGAAAGCGCTCGAACTAGATTTATGGGAGCAGATCCGGGTTATGTTGGCTATCGTTCCACTAGAACTATTTACGATTTAGTTAGGTCTCGACCTTCTTGCGTAATTTTACTAGATGAAATCGACAGAGCCGATGCTTCGATACAAGATATTTTGCTAAGTATTCTTGAAGGAGAAGGAAAAGATGCTGAAGGAAAAATTGTTTATTTTTCACAAGTCATTTTTATTATGACAACCAATCAAGGTCAAGAACAAGTAGAAGAAAAATATGAACAGAGTTCACCTATTAATGATACTTCCAGAAAAATATTGGCTAGCGAATTTAATGACAATTCATTGCGAAAATTAATTATCCAAGGTGCAATTGATGAGACTGAAGTAGCCATGCAAAACTATCTGCTTGCACAAATCAATTCTATCAAGACCGAGTTTGATGAATATAGGTTACAAGATGAGGAATTATTTGAAACAGGCGCAGAATTATTTATTGAGAAATATATAGAACTCAAAAATAATTATAGCCGTTTACAAAACGTACAGAAGAAAACACCTTTAGACCGTGCTTTTCTAGACAGAATTGATTTTGTAATTCCTTTCTTTCCGATTAAAGAACCTCAATACTTAACTCAAATTCTAGATTTGATTCTAAAAAGATATGCTTGGAGTAATTGTCCAGATTCAATTAAAGAAGAAATAATTACTCAAGCATTGCAAAGAAAAGAATCCATTCGTTGTTTAGAACGTCTCGTGATGAGAAATTTAGCTGAAGCTGAATAATATAAATACAGCAATCTTCTACCGGGAAGAAACTAGCCCTTTCAAGTCTGTTATCAGTTGAATATTTTCTAATTATACAAGTCAAAACAAAAGAAACCAATCATGTTAAACAATCAGCAGTTAGAACTATTAAAGAAGTCCAATAAGACTTTAGCAATTGTAGGAAACTTTCGTAGTGAAGACGAGCAAATTCGTTATGTATTTAAAAATAGTGGAGAAAAAGATGGCAAGATAAAAGTAGCAGACCTATTTGCCAAGCTGAAGCCAGAATTACGCTCTTATAGTAAAGGCATTTTGAAAATTGGCGATACAATATTTAATCAATATGAACTGTTTACACCTTTGGATGTAACAGATAAAAGTAATTCACAATCAATCATGTTTGATAGTCCCTTGCTTGATGGTACTATCTATTCTGGAGAAGAAGCAGGAGTGATACAAGAACAAGGAAAACAAGTAGTTAAGCAACTTTTAGAAAGCCTTAATACTGTTGCCTATTTCTCACACAGTCATTTTACCAAAAGCTTAATGAAGATAGCTAAACACTATCTATTTGAAGAAGCTAACGAAAATTTAGTTCATAAAATTGCAGATGATTCTCAATGGTATAAAACAATTAATTCCGACCGTGCTTTCTGTTCTCAAATAGTACAATACTTAACCGCTCACGAACAAGATGAGGCAGATTTAGAAACAGCTATTAGATTATCTTTGAAAAGCTTTAAAAATAGCTCCAATCAAAAAATATATTCTGACGAGCAAATAGATAAGTTAGTCGAAGCCTTGATTAGATGCAAAAAGATAATGCTGGATGGAATGGAAGAAGATGGAACTTGGAAAAAGATTGCTCAAACAAGTTCATTTAGCTGGTTAAAAAATTATCCTAGCGATCCAGATTATGGATTGTCGCACTCACAAGTTGGGAAAAAAGTTGGTGATAAAAGCTTTTTGGCTTACTACAATGTTTTTATGGAATCCTCCGATAAAATTCATCGACTAGTAAGAACCCAAGCCATTCATTCAAGTATATTTTGCTGGTTAGCAGGTAAATATCGTAAATGGGATTTAGAAAATCGAACTGAAGCTGCGGAAAAAATGTTCGAGATTGGAATACAAAATCAAGGTGATGAAAGAATTCGTGGGGAAAGCAGAGAAGCACGTCGTCGTAACGAAGAATTAATTAAACAGGTAGCAGTTGAAGAGACAATTGAGCAAGAAATTTACCAGAGAGCCAATAAAGTCGAGCAAGGAGAAAAGGAAACTTATAAAATTTTTGCTCAAAAAGCTGAGGATAATATTTTTAATGCATTGTTACCAGATCGTGCGGTATCCCGTAAAGCTTTACGTTTGAGAGCTAAAAACTTGTTCAAGGAATTAAATCAAAGAGCGGGAGGAAAAGCAGGACAAATCCTTAAAGAAAATGATGAGTTTAACCAGCTATTTGTTAAATATTACAGGACTATCTTAAATACCAATGATAATGCGACCATAGAAGAGTATACAGAGAAATTGGTCAAAGAATCTATTAGGGATAAAACACTAGAAAACTTTGCTCATTTCGATATGCGAGAATTTATTAATATTGTCATCAATAAGGTCAAAGAACAAGCAGAAGAAGGAGAAGATAAAAACTTAAAAATGAAGGTTAAAGAAACCTTTATTATTGAATATGCTCGAAAGAGTAAAAATCGTTTTGCTGAAGAATATCTCAAGAACTTAGACCAAATAAATGAAGAAGAACAAAAATCAGTAGACCTTTACGATTTGCGGAGCATACAAGATGTAGTTTCTCAAGAACAAACAGCAGGAGGAGCAGTTTATGTAATGACTGATTTATCAACGCCTGATTTTGATAATATTGACGAAGATATCAAAATCATTCGTAAACAGAAAACTAAAGAACAAGCTCAAAATGCCGTTCAAAAGAACTTGACTCTTTCTGTCACAGCACCAAAACCCACAGCATTCCAATCCGTAGAAGCAGGTACATTAACAGATGTTACTGATAGTAAAGGAACAAAAATTGGTAGTATTACAATCCAAAAAGATAACATTGAATTGAAAGCTGAAGATATCAAAGCAAGCGAATATTTTGATAGTGACGAAGCGCAAATAGATGTAGATGGCAAGATATACAAACTTCAAGAATTAAATATTCCTGAAATAGTTGATTTGTCTAAAGGAGATGAAATCGAAAAAGCAAACAAGATTGCTGAAGAAGCTGAAAGTAGTTACGACCAACTTTCAAAATCAATAGATAGAATCCTAAAAAAATATGGCAATGAAGATTATGAAGAACCAGACTTCAATCGCGCTTTTCGTTCTTTGCTACTGTGCGAATATATCCAAGCCGCACCAACAGGAACCACACAATTAGGTCGTGAAGACCTCAGTAATATTTTGGGTCTAATGGTTGATATTGTCGAGCAACTGGGAGAAGTAGATGACAGTAAAATATTGGATACAGTACTTACCGAACAACCAGAATTAGAAAGATTACTACAAAAAATAAATCTGAGTAAGTATTATCCAGTAGAAGATGGGCCAGAAGGAAAAAGACAAATGTCATTGATTCTTCAATATCAATACGAGTTGTGTAAAAACCTCGATGATAATGTCAAAAAATATCTTCAAGAATTGACAGAAATCAAAAACTTTTTTGAAATGATGCAACGAACAGACTTAGAAATTGTATTAATCAATAGCACCATTAGGGAATACACGGAGATAGATAATGTTGATTATGACACGTTTTCTTTCAACGTTGATTCCCCTGCACTGGTTTATTTAACTTCCCAGTCTCAAGCCAGCGTTGATAGTTTGACAGTAATGGCAGAAACTATGGCTGAATTAATCAATGATTATGATGGTGCAAATAATTTGCAAATACCTATCTTAGTAAGTTCAGAAGAATTACCAGTTGATAAAATTCCTTTACCAGTAATTTGTCCGAGCAATATTAAGTTAGTCAACTTAACATCTGACAAAAATGAACACCAGCGAAATGACCAGTTAAATATTACTGTGGATTGGAAAGAAAAACAAAACAGTTATCTATTACTCAGTGCAGCGACGATGCTATTAGATTCATCGATTGCTATGGGTTCTATTACAGACTTCAAACCATCAGTAAGCATCAAAATGCGAAAGCAATTTGATATAAAACTTAAGAAACATTTGCAAACTGTAGATTTATTGCGCCAGTTTTGGTTAAGCACAAAATATAACCTTGTGGACACGTTGATATTTACTAAATGGCTCAATTTATTAATATTAGCTAAACGGCAAAAAAATTCTATCAACATAAAAGAACAATTTGGTCAAATACTTGATGAAGAACTTTGGAAATATAGAGAAAAACCAGAAATTTGTAATGCCGCTTTTGCAACATTTAAAGATTTAGCTACCCTTCCAATGAAAGTAGAATTCAATGGGCAATTTTCATCTCCAAGTTCTTTAGGAGGAGGAAACTTTGGAATAAAAGAAAAATATGGTACTGCTTTTGAAAAAGAAGAAAGATACGTATTTGAAACATCCTGGAAAGATTCCTTCATCAAAATCTTAAACGGATAATTTTTATTAGTATCTTTCCGAATTACTAAATTCAAAATCATTAAAGAACTTAATTCCACATCTAAGAAAGGAATTAAGTTCATCAAAATCAAAGTATAATACAAGGAGAAACAAGATGCCTTACAAATTAGTTCAAACAGGCCCCGACAGTGTAGAAGTTACAAACAATCTAGAGAGCTTTTGGTTTTTTTACAACTTTAATGTAGATGAAGCAACTAAAAAAGTTGAGATAAAAAGAGGTTTTTTTGCAGCTTATATCTGCCAAAAATCTGGTACACCTTTTATCAAAAGCTTGTATGAAAATACAAATCAGAAAAAGGAAGATTTATACAGAAAGTTAGATATTTCTAATGTCGCTGGCCAAACAATTAGTATCAATCATGCTAGATTAGTTAATAGTAGATTTGGTCAATTTAGTAATGAAGTATCTCAACTACATCTTTTTGACTTTTCTGATGAAAATGAACATAAAATAGAGTGGTTAGATACTAAAGGATGGTCTCCAAAATTTACAAATCCTACCAAAAATGATGATGGAAAGTATTTCCTTAAGCAAACATTATCTCTTGGACAAGTAGCAGACCGTTACATATATTGGCTAGCAACACAAGCTAATACAAATGGTACCGAAAGATTTAGTTTGGCATTACCATTTATAAATACTCCACTAATTGGAGCTATTTTGGCGCTACACCAGCTAGAGTTAACTAAAATTCAGATTTCAGTAGATGAAAAATCTTGGACATATCCAAGCGAACAAGAATTACCCGGAGCAATTAATGGTTTTATGATGATAGCTGAAGGAGCTTTTAAATCTATTGCTTTAAGCGGGGAAATGGATAGCTTAATTAACGAAGTTACCTCTGATAAACCAGCTAAAGACCTTATGGTTTACCTCTCTAAAAAAGTTCATGGTTATCCTACACCTATCAAAAGAACTATCAAGACTGCTCCACGTACAGATAGTGATTCTGTTGTGCCATCCGACCCAGAATTACCTATCGAAGTTCTTTATATGGAACAACTTAATAGTACCAATCCTGTGGATCTGATTGTCAAATGATAGCTGAAGGTTTTGCAAACATTCAAGAACTTTAAATAATGCCTAAACAAGTAGTAATGGGGGCTGTACTAATATGTTCCTTCGGAAAAACACCTAGTTCCTTAATAGTTATCCCAAAAGGAACTCCAACTATTATAGGGGGGAAACCAGCAGCAACAATCATGGATTATGCTCCTATTGTAAATATTCCTACTTTCGGTATATGTACATCCCCTACAAATCCAACAAAGCCTACTTGCGTTCCAGTGATTCCCTCACCTTGGATACCAGGGTCGCCACTATTCTCAATTCATAACGCTCCTGCCTTAAATGATACTTGCAAATGTATGTGTAGTTGGGGTGGTGTTATCCAAATTATGCAATCCGGACAAACTATCGCATCGGAACAGTAAAGCTTTTAGGACTTACGCAAAAGTAACGTAACTGTGTCATTACGAGCGATAGCGAAGTAATCTCCCGAAACGCGCTCGTTTGCTTCCCTACACTATCTCCCTCCGGGAGACGCTACGCTAAAGTTCCGGTCGCAATGACAAGTCTTCGTTGCGTAAGTCCTGGCTTTATGTATTGTATAACTTTTCACTTATTGCACATTTAATTTGTATTGTTTTAGCAGTTAGGATGCCCGCAATGCAAAATAAATTTTTGCTTTTTTGTGGGTTCATCCTTCTCAAGCTCTATAAAATGAATATAAATCATGAATAAACCAATCGTCAAAGTCAAGGAAAAAATATATTCTGTTGTTCATATATCTGTAGTCTTAAAACTTAACTCCGGTTCTCTAATTTATTTAAGATTATCAGAGAAATTAGACGGTTCAGAATATAAGTTTTCTAATGAAGAAACTTTTAAAAAAGAATTTGTTCAAGATATTTATCAAGAAGAAGAATGTGAATTTATATGGGCAGAAAAAACTATCAGCTTTATATTAGTCGGATATAATAGTTTAGATTCAAAAACCTTTGAATTAGTAGGCTTGGTAGTCAAAAATGATTTAACAAAATGGTGGAATCAAAATAATTTTCAAGATAAAACACAAGACTATTTAATCTATCAAATTACCAAAGGTAAAAATTGCTGGCCATTTTTTAATAAAGTTTTGGGCGATAAATTTGAGCAACCCAATCAAGATTGTGTTGAAAGTCTCAAATTATTATTTCCAGATAATGCTTGTATTTGCAGATATCGAAATGCAACTAATTTTCACTTTTTAAATAAATCCATTGCCTTTGCTAGCAGGTATTTACCTCAATTACAAGGTTGGTGTGCTTTTGATTCGGATAAACCGCTGCGCTTGATTCTTTTCGAGGAAAGAAAAAAAAATCAAACAATTCCGAAACTAGATAAAACATGGAATCCATGCTATAGATTTCTGCCTAGTCGTTATAGTTGGAACCGCTGGTTAGATAGTTCTTATACTTTATCTCGCGAACTTAGTATCAATTATGGTCAGGAAATAACTTTGATAGAACAATTAGTTACTGATGGTTCTAACGGAGAAGATGAGAAGAAAGGTCATAATTATCAAGACCAGAACCCCACTAGACTATTATTTGCTCCTGGCACCATAAATGTAGGTGATAAAAATATATTTTGTCACACAATAACTTATGAATTTCCGTTACCGGAATTCGGCGATAACAAAAATACTCAATCGGTCACAACTAAAATAGAGGTTCATTATCCTGAGCGTCAGATTGGAGACAATGAAATTATTTCCCTACGATTGTCTGGAAATTTTCAAAAATGGAATCAAGAACAGGATGGAGAAACTCAAGTTAAAATAACACCGGGAAAAAATAATAATTGGGCAATGATTGATGAAAATACCCAATGTCTAAAAACAGGAAATAATGCAGTTTTATATAGTCACATATTATCTCCCACTTATTCTAATAAAGAATACAGTGGTATTTATATAAAACATAAAAGATGTGACGAGATGATTGTAGATATAAATCCCTGTACTATTCCTTTAGTAGTAGGTTCCGTACAAAAATATCGCAAGCAACTCGAACAAGCAGATGTGACTTTATCCGGAAAAAAACTAGCAATTTCTGTTTCGTCACATTATCAAAGATTAGATAAATCTGAAGCTATTGTTTTGGATAATTCAGAAATTAAACTTAATCATGATAAGAAAATATTTGGTCAAGCCCAGCGACAAGTTGATTTCTTATCGCAAAGTGTAGAGATAGGCTCATCACAGGTAAATATTAATTCCGCACAAACAAAAATTAATTCTTTGGTTAATGTTTCTTTTCCTTCTCCCAAGTTTCCGACACCTAATGTTCCTAGTCCTCCCGGAGTTGCTGGATTAACTTCTGGTAAAGTCGGTGGAGCAAGTAATACCTCCGAAGGTAGTGGTGGATCTGATAAAGAACCAGTCACTAAAAGAAATAATGAAGCACCTCCCAAACAAGTTTTTATGAAAGGTCTTGACGGCAAAACAAAACCATTGCAGATCGCTCCAACTACAAAGATAGGCGATTTAAAAGAAAAGCTGGGTCTACCTGCTTCTACTGATACCTATTTCACCCACGGCGGTAAAGCACTTAAAGATGAATTGACAGTAGCTGACTACCCAGATATACAGAAAGATAGCACGCTCGAAATTCGCGGACGCTTACGGGGCGGGGGAAATCTTAAAAGTAAAACGATTAATCCTAATTCTCCTATATTCAGCCTAATGAATCACAAAAAAATTCAACCAATGGTTAGAAAAGAGAAGAAGGAAGAATATGAAAATCTTATACATCAATTACCAAATAGTGTAGATAATTTGGATGATTTAGAAAAATTTTCAGATGTAGCTAATAAAATTTTTAAAACCTTTGATTTCAACTCGGGCGAACGCTTCGGTATGGAGAATGGAAAACCCACGGACAAAATAGGGTCTTGGGCTAATGAAATGCAGCAAGAAATATATAAACAAAGGGATTCAATGGAAAACCAACAGCCAGGTGAATTAGAAAAGAGGTATGGTTTAGAGAATCAATTTAAAAAGAAATTTCCTGGCAAAGATATTCCACCAGAACTACAAAGTATAGATATAGACCCAAAAATGTTGAAATTTACCCCTACCGGAGGTAGTAATGAGAATGACTGTGGCAAATTTGCAAACAAATTATTTAATGAGAGGAAAAACCAAATCATTAAAGATTCAAATCAAGGTGAAGATATTTTAAACAGAAAAGATGTTCAAGAAACTAACAAGATAAAAATTAGCTACAAAGATGATGATAACTTACCATGTCCCCATCACTATAAAACATCATTAGCTGGTAGTGAAAAAAAGCCTCCTATATATACTTTAGAAGCACATGCAGGTAAACCTTTCTTATTGGGTCCCGAACTTCATAAATATGATTCAATAGATGATCTTGAAGAAAAGCAGAATCCGCAAGTAGAAAAAGTAGAACCGACGACTATGAAGGGAAGTAATGATATTACTTCTGCTGCTGAAAGTAGTTCTAGAGTTGCTGGTACTACAAGTAATCATAGTTGACGGTATAAAAAAAATGCTTTAGCTCGCATAGCAAAATTGAAAAAAAATGGGCTATTACAGGACTTACGCAAAAATAACGTAACTGCGTCAGTCATTACGAGCGACAGCGACGTAATTCCAGCATTTCGCGGGATTACATCCCTGCACTATGTCCTCCGGGAGACGCTGCGAAGACTGTTCCGCTCGCAATGACTATTTTGCTTTGCGTAAGTTCTATATAAGTACGAATTTAAAAATGATCTTGAGGGAAGAAGTTTTATTTGAGATGGGAAAATTAACCTACGATGGGCGTGAATGCTAGAAGAAAGAGTTATATTTCTGCTCAAACCTCCTGAATTATTGATTACGAGAGAAGCTCGTTAAAGTTTTGTTTCTATTCCGCTTCCAAATTACTGCCCCGTTTAAGCGGACATTTTTTAATTTCTAAGTATAGGTTCCCGTCTCCCGACATGAAGATACCTGAAGTGCGGCATATCGTCGCGTCGTCGGTTGTCCCCATTGCAATTCTAGCCCCTCAAACCTTCAACATTATTTTAATTCGAGTACTATTCTCGAATCTCGAATTAAATCAAAGGTAAATCAGCATAGAACAAAAAATAAGTCGAATATCTCGGGGCTTAACTCATATGACAAGGGACTTTAATAGAAATATCGAGTTCAGGAAACACCAATATGCAACGAAATACAGAAACGAATGAATAAAAAAAGTTTGTATCTACAAATTTATCAGAAGTACTTCCACCGGATATAAAAAATGAAGCACGCGAATAGGCAAAATAGGTATTGTTAAACGAAAGCGAAAAAAAGGAGTTGCAAGACTGATTGTTGCCCTTTTCCCTGAAAAATGATCGGGAATTCCTAAATTCTTCTCTCAAACATCTTTTAAAACTACTTTGAAAACTGTGATACAAGCTTAACTTGTCACGAATGGGATAATTCCTATTGCACGTTGATATAATACTATAACTTCATATGTATAAGTAATTTAGGAGCAACAAAAAAGATGTCTAATTCAGGTTTACCGAAGGTACCAAACCACCTTACTTTATCAATACTAGCTATATTTTTGTGTATGCCCACAGCAATTATGGCAATAATTAATTCCGCACGAGTGAATAGAAAATTGCTAGAAAATAATTACCAAGAAGCAGTTCTAGCATCTGAGAGATGTAAAAAGTGGCTTCGGTGGAGTTTGATATTAGCCTTTATACAATGGCCGATTACTTCTATGATTCTTAGCAGTGGCTAGTTTTATTGTCATCTCATCGATTATTTTCACAAAAATATATAAAGGTTGTAATTATGCAAAGTTCTTTCCTTATTTCATCTACTCCCCTGGTTTCAAATAAGCGTTTAGGTTGGGTAATAATTACTACAGTCATTACTGCTGGTTCAATCGTTCTCTATAGCTTTAATCCGGCAACTACTAATGTATTTCCATCTAGCCCCTTCCGAGAATTAACAGGACTTTTTTGTGCCGGTTGTGGAAGTTTACGAGGTTTGCATCAGTTATTACGAGGTAATTTAGGGGCTGCATTCGGCTTTAATCCGTTGATGGTTTTATTACTACCATTTATGTTCTACTCCTATATTTCCTACACAGTGGAAGTATTTACCGGGCGATCGCTCTATAAACCATTTATTCATCCTAAATTAATTTGGTGTTTGTTATATGTCATCATTGCCTATTGGATTTTAAGAAATATTCCTGTTGAACCTTTTTCTTGGTTAGCACCATAAACTTGCTAGTAGTTAATGACACAAGTAGACAGGATATAAATCTTACGTAAACAGAGTACGTCCGAGTCTGATATGCTTCCGGCTCCCTAGTTATTCACAATTCGGAATGCTCGCTATAAATGAGTGTTTAAAATTACTCAAACTTGAAAGTAGAAACTGGTATAGGAAAAGATATGCGATTAGGTATAGATTTTGGAACTTGTTTTTCTAGTGCTGCTTTAATAGCCGATGGAAACTTAGTGCGGGTTAAAGACCCAATTAAACATGGTTATTCATTCCCTTCTAGCGTCTATGCTGAACCTGATAATAATTTTCTTGTCGGTTATGGTGCTGAGTTCAAACGCAATATAGAACCCCAACGCTATTGTAGCGAATTCAAACGCAACTTGGGTTCAGATACTCCTTATCAGCTTGGAGAACGCCAATTAATGCCCGAACAGCTTGTAGCTGAAATTCTTGCTAAGCTCAGAACTGAAGCGGACAAAATCATTAATTATGGTTACGAAACTTTGAAAAATGCTGTAATTACTGTTCCTGCCACTTACCAAAATTTTACAAAAAGCTTAATGCAGCGAGCAGCAGAAAATGCTGGGTTTGAAGATGTTCAATTGCTTCCAGAACCTGTGGCAGCTGCTATTTACTCCGCTAAAAAATATGATATCAAAGATGGCGAAATTATTTTAGTTTATGACTTGGGTGGTGGAACATTTGATTCTACTTTGATCCAGAAATTGGGAGCTACCGCTTATAAGTTACTTGGGATACCAGTCGGCGATTCTCATTGTGGTGGGATTGACTTTGACCGTGAGATTTACATTGATTTCAATAAAAATTGCAGTGAATCCTTTAGAGAACTATTAAAACCTCAACAGCTTACTAAACAAGCTTATATCGCACGTTCGAGTGTTGCAGAAATTTGTCGTGATATCAAACATCAGTTAAGCGAAAACAATCAGGCAGAAACCCAAGTGATTCTCACAGGTCAAATCGAGCATTACAAGCTGAGTCGAAAAACTTTTAATGGTTTGATTGCACCTTACATAAATAAAACAATTCAGCTTTGCGATAAATTAGTTGTTACAAATGCTAATCTAAGCTGGGAAAAAGTAGACCGGATTTTAATGGTAGGGGGAAGTTGCCATATTCCTTATATTCAGCAGGTTTTAAAACAAAAATTCCAGCGACCAATATATATAATAGATGAGCCAGATTTGGCAGTTTGCTTGGGAGCAGCAATTCACGCAAAAAAACTAGATGATGAACAAACAAAGTATAAGAATAAAACTCAAAATAAATCACAAGTAACTCCGCAGCCAACTAAATATTTTGATAATATAGAAGAGAAAAATCTAAAATTAGAAAGAAATGAACAGGTAAATAAACCACCAAAAAATCAGCAGTCAACTAATTCTTCTAATAATACAAAAGAACAAGCAGAAGCTTTTTATCAAGAAGGACTAAGAAGTATTAAATTAGGAAACTATCAGGCAGCAGCTAATAGTCTTTGGCATACAATATTACTAAATGATACTAAAACCGATGCATATTTATATCGAGGTTTTGCTACTTTTTGCTTGGGAGATGCATTGGAAGCAATTAGGCATTGCGAGCGAGTAATTAAGATTAATCCAAATGTTTCTGACACATATGTTTGTCGCGGTTTAGCTTATATTGCAGAATCCAAATATGACCAAGCTTTGAAGGATTTCAACCAAGCAATAACCATAGATGACAATAAAGGAGGGTATCTTGGTCGATGTGTAACTTATACTTTTTTAAATCAGCACAAATCCGCTATTTCCGATTACAAGCACCTACAAAATGTTGCCCATACTTTTGATACCAATGGTTACAATAGAGCTATCGTGAAAACTTTTAAAGGAGACAGAACAACTATACTAGAGTATTTAAAAAAAGCTAGTCAGGCGTATTTAATTGAGCTTAAGTCTTAATTTTTACTTTTTAGTTAATCTTAATAAGATTACGTCTATAAATGTTCAGTATCTAGCAGCATACATTATCTTGGATAAAATAAAAGTGGAACTTATCATGGAAAACGAAATTTTTGCAGAAGAATTAAATAGCTTTGAGTCAAGTTACGAAGCCGATTTAAATAACGATGGCATTAATGAAAGTATCTTTGCAGAATTAGATACAGATAGCGATAGTGATATTGACTTAATAAATTTTGCTGAAGATAAAGATAACGACGGTGAAATTGATAAACAAGTCAGCACTCTTGATAACGAAGACGATGGTGAATTTGACTTCTTTAATTACACAAAAGATATAGATAATGACAGTGAAATTGATAGACAAATCACTGCTATTGATGAAGATAGCGACGGGGAATTTGATTACGAATATGACAACTCTGATATCATTGGCGACCCTGATGATTATACGGAGCATTGGCATATGCAACAGAATCTAGATACTTGTGCAGTTGTTGCTCAAGAATTTATATTGGATGACATAGGAGAAGATTACGGTATAGACTTTAGCGAAGAAGAGCTAATGGAAGAAGCTATTGAAAATGGTTGGTATACTTCTGGTGGTGGAACTGCTTTAGATGATGTGGGTAAATTATTAGAAGCTAATGGTGTTGAAATCGAAATAAATGAAGGATGTACCTTAGAAGATTTAGAAAATAAACTCGAAGATGGTCAGAAAATTATAGTCGGAATAGATTCTGACGAAATTTGGTATTCTGAAAGTGATTTTGATGACTCTATGTATGAGGCTTTAGGTATGCCAGGTCAAGCCGCGAATCATGCCGTGCAGGTAATCGGTATTGATAACAGTGACCCAGAGAACCCAGTAGTAATTCTTAATGACCCAGGTACACCTGATGGTAAAGGTTTGAGGGTTCCAGCAGATGAATTTGTTGACGCTTGGGAAGATAGTGACCACTATATGATGTCTACCACTGGAAACGTAGATGTTTCACTTCTAAAATCCTAAACCATATTAAGTAATTGAAGAGAAGTAATAAATTTGAGGTCATATCATGGCATTACTGCGTACTAAAAAAGAATCAAAAAGCACGGTAAATACAGAGGAATTAACTAGGAAAATCCGTAAAACTCCAATGTTTCGCAAACATATTCCTATGGAAGCAGGAATAGGTTGGCCAATCCCTTTGCAAAAAGAAGGTAAACTTTATGTAATCTTGCCTTGCTTCGGTTTTCATAATACCAATGAAAAAGGTAAAACAGCTTTGTTTCCTCCTTTTGCAACGATTACCATTGATTGGTCTAAACAAGAACCAGTTGCATATCATAATTTGCGTAAAAACAGTCCTGCTACAGAACTAACTTGGGATGAACAAACTGGATTTTTCCCACATGAAGCCGTAGCAAAAATGACAATCGGTGAATACAAACAGAAACGTAGTGAATTGCTAGCTATGTATGATGAAATGTTTCAAATTTTAGAAGCCAGCGGTGAATTCTCATCTGAGTGGGTAGCGCGTTTTAGTTCTTTGTTACGTACTTTAATGGAACCACAATTAGAAGTATATTATCGCGTGTTGGCTCCCACATTTTTTGAGCGTTTCTTAGTAGATTAATAAATAATTCTTCAGTATTGAACATCTGAAAAAATAATCTGAACAAGGAAACAGCGGAAAATCAATGGGAACAGAAGAATTTTTTAAATATATTTTTGAGCTACAAATATATTTATCAACTACATTGAAAACCCAAGTTTTATCTTTTTAAAACTAAGCTCATCAAGCTAAAATCCCAATTTATAGCATATAGAGAAACGATTGGAGGTTAATAAGTACTATGGAAGATGAAATGTTTACCCAAGAATCAAACGATTTTGATTATGAGGAAAATGTAATTGCGGGATTAGATATAAATTTTGACGGTGAAGACGATATACAATTAGTTTCTTCTGATATAGATATGGATGGTGAAATTGACACATTTAGTTTTACTTTTGATGGTAATGCAGATGGTGTCACTGATGCCCAAGCAATAGCAAATATCTTAGATAACGACGGGGACGGTAAATTTGATATAGCTAATTTACTATTCGATGGTGATGCAGACGGTGAAATTGATACACAAGCATCTGCAACTGCTTCTGATAGCAATGGGAACGGTAAATTTGATATAAATTTACTATTTGATGGCGATGCAGACGGTGAAGCTGATATAGAAGCAACCCTAAATATTCTTGATAGTAATATGGCTAGTAAATTTGACATATTTGATTTTACATACATAAATCCTGAAAATGTATAATGTAGAACTTTAATTACTCGTAGGGATAGTGAATTCGATCGCGATGATAACTATTCTTATCCCAGATTTGTAATTACTGGGGTGTAGTAAGAGGGGCAGAGGAGAGAGTGATTAATTAAGCAAAATATTGATTACTTAGCAAAAAAAATAAAAGCGAGGAATTATCATGGAAAATGAAATTTATACTGTTGACGCATACGATTGCGATGCTGAATTTAACGAATATGAAGATGAGCAAGAATTCAAACCTGATACCGATTTAGATGGTGATGGCATTGATGAAAGTATCACTTACGAATTGGACTTAGATCAAGACGGAAAAATTGAGTCAATTTTTATTACTTCTGACACTGATGGCGATGGTGAAAATGATTCGGAATTAATTGCTTCTGATACTGATGGGAACCAAAAACCTGACGAAATTCTTTTTCAATCTGACACTGACGGCGATGGTGTATTTGATACACGAACATTAGCGATTGGTTTGGATACTGATGGAGACGATGTAATTGATACAGCAGAAATATCATATGATACTGATGGAGATGGCATTTTCGATTTATCAGAAGTTGTAGCAGTGAATTCTGACGATCGAGCTTCTCTTGTATAAGATAAAACCAAGCCAAAATTGCTAGTTAAAGTTAGGCAGTAAAAAGCAGCAAACAAACTAAATAATGTAAAGAATGAAAAAAGTACTATTTCGCTTTATAAATGGGGCAAGAAGCCCCTAAATCACAATCCCCAAACTGAACCTTCAATATGTGCAGTTTCTGAATTTTGTTGATAATGTTGGTGTTTTGTCTTACAAATCTTTCAAAGCGTTGTATGAAAATTAGCTGAATGTGAAAGAGATTAATCTTTAATTTCAACCTCATAACTAATCTTTACACCATCATAATCATCAATACTCAACTCCTAATTTCAATTATTTTGCAAACAATACACTCATAGCGAGAAATTATCATGGACAATCAAATGTTTACCGAAGATTTAAGCGATTTAGAATTTAATCCTGATACCGATCTAGATGGAGATGGCATTAATGAAAGTATCATTCAAGAGATAGATTGCGATGGTGACGGTGAAGCTGACGCAATTTCTTTTATATCTGACTCAGATGGTGACGAGCAATTTGATTCACAAATGATTGCTATGGATCTTGATGGCAACCAAGAACCTGAAACAATACTTTTAATGTCTGACACCAATGGAAATGGTGTAGTTGATACAGAAGTCACCATTTACGATAATGATGGAGACAGCATATTTGATACAGCCTATTTTCTTGCTGATACGGATGAAGACGGCAATATAGATTCACAAGGTATCGCTTACGATACTGATAAAGACGGCATACCTGATACAATGGATGTGAGTTATGACACTGATGGTGACGGTTCCTTCGATGCATCAGAAGTCATTGCGTTAGATACCGATAATGAAGCTATTCCTGTAGAGAATGAAACCATTCCTGTAGAAAATGAAGCTATTCCTGTAGAGAATGAAACTATTCCTGTAGAAAATGAAGTAGCTTCTAATAATGATAGCAAGGCAGAAAACAATTTCACCGAATTCCTTAGTGTAAATTAGTTTGCCAATAATATTTTCAGGACTTATGTAAGTGTCACAATCAGTGGTTAGTGCGTGACACCCCGTAAAATTAATGTAGTGGGCTACTAGTAGTTGATTGCATAAATTCTGAATGGTTCGTTTTCGACCTAACGTCGGGAGACGTAGCAGTGCTACGTCTCTACACCCCATCAAAATTATTGTGGTGAAGTACTAATGGTTTGTCCCATTAAATATGATAGCTTTTCTCATACACTCACCGAAAGTTGAAAACCTCCGCTCTTTTAGGCAAAGTCCGCTTCTATAGGACTAAAAACTAGCAGCAACCACACGGCGATAATGCAGTAAGAATATATACACCGCCAAACCACTTCCACTAAAAGTAAAGTATGCCTGTTGCGTAAATCCTACTAATAATTAGGTAAATAACTATGACTACATATGAAGAACAGAAGCATAAAGTATCAAGTTTAATTAAATATATCATAAAATTAGCTAATTCTCTAAAAAGAACAGAAATTGCTAATGCACTTGAAGAAGCTCAAAAGCATTTAGATAAAGAACAGTTATCTATTATTGCTTGTGGTGAGTTCAAACAAGGGAAATCTACTTTTTTAAACGCAATATTAAACGAAACCGATATTTTTCCTGTAGATATAGATATAGCAACTAATGTTGTATCGACTATTTCCTATAGTGAAGAAGAAAAAATCACGGTAATTCGCGGAGAAATTGGTAAAGGAGAAGCCAAACAAATTTCCAGAGCAGAAATTCCTAATTATGTTACCGAGCAGGGAAATCAGGAGAATTTTCAAAAAACTCAGATGGTAACTATAGAATCTCCTAACCCACAATTAAAGAAAGGTTTAATATTCATTGATACTCCTGGAGTTTCCAGTTTAAGTACTGAGCATACTGCTCTGACTTATACTTTTATTCCCAACGCTGATGCAGTATTATTTATCAGTGATGCTTTTGCTCCTTTATCGCAAAAAGAATTAGATTTTATCACTGAAAAGATATATCCCCACTGTAAAAATATAATTTTTGTTTTGACAAAGATTGATGCAGTAAATAATTATGAAAAGATAATAGAAAGCAACCGAGAAAAACTTGTTCAACGACTCTATATTCCTAGCGATAAAATTAGAATTGTGCCTGTATCTAGCAAAAATAAGTTAGATTATCTCAATTCTCATGACGAAGAAGATTTGCAAGATAGTAATTTTGAAGCTTTGGAAGGCGAAATTTGGCAACTTATTACCCAACAACGCGGTAAGATTCTGCTAGCGAAAGCTGTGGCTGAAATTGCTAAAGCTTTATCTAATTTACAAATGCCTTTAAAAGCAGAATTATCAACTCACTCAGAAAAAAATAAACAGAAAACACAACCGCAAACAGAAAAGTTAAAAGCTCAGTTCACAGAAACTCAACAACGATATCAGAATCTACTAGAAAATAATGCTGATTGGGTACAAAAACTAGGCTATGGTTTAGAAGATATAAGAGATAGAGTAAACGACCAATTTCAAAATACTTTTATAGATATCAATTCAAAGACAGATGCATATCTTAAAGATGACAGATTGCTAGAAACCCCAAAAGAAATTGCGACTCTATTGGAGGAGGATCTTGATATGCTGATGCTTACCTTGCACGTCCAACTCAATCAAATGGCAGCAAAATTACATGGCGAAATAGAACATAATACGGCTATTAACCTTAATCCCTTTGAAGTTGAACCTTTAGATTATCACAAAGCTCAATTGGATCGGGAAACGGTTGAGGTAAAAAAAGCAGGAGTGTCCGATAAAGCTCTGGCTATTGGGCGAGGTCTCGCATATGGTGGTGCTCCAGGGACTACGATAGGTGGTGTGATAGGAGCGGTGGTAGGGTTTGCAGTTACATTGCCTTTGGGTGGAGTTGGTGTACCTGTTGGTTTTGCTACTGGAGGGACACTTCTAGGAATCGCTGCTATGGTTAAAACTACAAAACAGAATTTATCTCAACTCAATCAGAAAGACAAAGCTGTTCTTAAAGCTGAGGTTGCTCCTATTATCAAGCACTTTTTGTCAGAAAGCCGTCTCTCTTGCAATGAAGCTTTGAAAAATTCTGTTAAAGAATTAGGACGGTTTATGAAAGATGAATTACGTAAACAAATTAAGCAGGAAAAGAAAAAGTGTGAGGAAGTCTTAAAATCGATAAAAGCAGCTGAAAGTTTACCAAGCGATAAAGTAGACGAGCGAATACAAGGGCTTAAGAAAATATTAAAGCGCATCAACGAATTGCGACAAGAAGCAGATGAACTTGCTAAATCGACTTTACAGGAAAGCAACAGTTAGATTTATTTTTTAGAGGCTTAACATAATATGCTCCCGCCTTAATATACAAATCTCTAACCTTTAACATACAGACCTTTGACCTTTCTAATAACAAGGAGAATATCATAATGTTTACACTCAAGAAAATTGTAGTTACTACTCTTGGTTCTGCTCTACTCATCGGTGGGGGTGTCGGTATTTACTCCTACCTTAACGGTGGGCTACCCCAGTTACCCCGAATCACTTCCGATGCTAAAGCAAACGCTCAACTGTCTCAAGATAATGCGATCGCCAGCGCTAAATTAGTTCCTGCCAATACGTTTATAACGACTTATATTGATACAGATTCACAAGAATTTACTAGTGATGAATCACAAAAATTTGTAAAAGCGGGGCTGAAAAATTTGAATCAAAATTTTTCTGAGAACGACAAGATTACTTACGATAAAGATTTAAAACCTTGGGTTGATGATGTGACGATAGCCCTATCACCTCCAAAAGATCAACCCGAATCATTGCAAGAAGCAAATATATTAATGGTAGTAGGAATTAAAGATAAATCACCAGTGGAGAATTTGCTCAAAAAACTAGAAGAACAGGAAAGAGTTACAGTTAATAGCATTGATTATCAAAACCAGACAATCAAAGAAATCAAAGGAAAAGGAAGTCCTGAGTATATCACTCTAATAAACGAAAAATACCTGTTATTTTCTAGTTCAGAAAGCGCAATAGAGCAAGCCATTGACACATCTAATAAAGGAGAAGCTGCTTCATTTTTAAGTAAAATTGGTACTGTAGAAACTATAGAAAACAAGATCCAATTAGAGGATACCCGAGTAAAAGTTTTCATTCCTGACTATCAAAGATTAGTAGATAACTTTATCGCTATACACAAAAAATATCCAGAAAAGTTAAGAGTATCACCTGAAAGCTTAGAAACATTAAACAATTTCAAGCAAGTAAAGTCAGTTATTGCCAGTATTGGAGTTAATGATAATGGATTGATAGTCAAAGCAAACGCCAATCTAGATCCAAAACAAGTAAAATCTGAATCCGAAAAAACAACTGGTAAAGAATTTTCTCAATTCCCAGGATTTACCATTGGTTTAATTTCTGTACAAGGAAAAAGTAAATGGTGGCAAGCTTTAAACAAAAATATTCCCGAACTTAATTCAATGGTGAATCAAGCAAACCAAGAATTAACTTCAGCAAATAAGGATTTGTCCTTTTCAATTGAGCCTCTATTGGCAGAAGCAAATCAGTAGCTATTATTTCAACTATTTAGGGAATGGGCAGTAGGAGAAAAATTACCGTCATATTTGGGAGAAAGCTAGAAAACCCAAGATAACTTACGCAATTCTCACAAGACTCTAGTTGGTGCCGTACACTCATTGCCTTATTATTACCTTATGAATCAGTCAGCGTACAACCACCCTACAAGTAAAATATGCTAGTTGCTTAAATCCTACTTGATTTTGTATTCGACGCAAACAGCAGAAGGTAATTAAGGAAAATAGGCTTATGAATGAGTTTTCTTTAGAGAAAAAAGTAAACCAGTTATTTATATCGGCTTTCAAGTTGACTCAAAACGAACCATCGCTAAAAAATTTCTACCATTTATTACAACAGTGTTATCACCGTTTGCAACAGCCTATGCGGGTAGCAATAGTTGGTAAAATTAAGGCTGGTAAATCTACTATGATGAATGCCTTATTAGGTGAAGCTTTAGTCGCTACTGGTTCAGTGGAAGCAACCTTCAATATCAATTGGTTAAAATATGACGAAAACAAAACCCTAAAAGTACATTTCAAAGACAATCGTCCTCCAGAAACCAAATCAGTTGAGGAGTTAAGCAATATAACTGTTCGTGCGGATGAAAACCGAGATTACTTGTTAAGCGTAAAATACATTGAAGTGTTTTATCCAAACAAAATCCTACAAAGTTTCAATCTCATTGATACTCCTGGCTTACAGTCACATTACAAAGATGACTCTCAAAATACTGTTGATTTCTTGCAATTACATGGTGATAATTTAACAGAAATTACGCAAAAAGAAGCTCAAGGTGCGGATGCACTATTGTATCTATTCAGTCATAGCCTAGCTATGGACGATAGCGAAATCGTTAAAATGTTTCAAGGACCAGTAGTTGGTCAAGCAACACCCATAAATGCTATTGGAGTACTAACCAAAGTAGAAACATACTGGACAGATCCTAATGTTTCTGAACCTATGGAAGCAGGAAAAAAAGTATGTCAGCGTTTGTCGGCACATCCTAAAGTAAGAGATTTATTTTATACTGTTTACCCGACTTGTGGGCTTTTAGCTTTAGGGGCACAAACCTTAACTGATAACGAATGGGAAATCCTCAAAAAACTTGCCGAATTGCCTCAAAAACGCATGGAAAGCTTGATAGGAAATGTCAAACGCTTTTGCAATCGCGAGTATGAAGATGTACCTATACCACCTACTGAGCGACAGCAAGTATTAAATCAATTAGGACAATATGGAGTTTGGCTTGCTTATAATTTAATTGGCTCTGGAGTAAATCAGAAATCACAGCTAATTGAAGAATTATTGCAGAGCAGCGGTGTACCGGAATTGCGAAAACTAATTACTTCCCACTTTGGTCATCGAGCTTATTTAATCAAACTTGGAACTGTATTGCAGCAAATTGGTACAGCTTATTTTCGCGAAGTGCAAAATTTTGAAGGTAAAGCATTAGAGATTATTCAAAAAATCGGTGGTAAATTTGAGGAATTACAAACTCAAGAACATGGCTTTTCCGAGTTACAAGTATTACTAAATCATTATGAAAATAGATTAAATTTTGACGATAACGAAGTACAACAACTTTTGTATGTGACAGGAGAATATGGCATTTCTTGTGCACAAAGATTGGGATTAAAAGAATCTACTTGTATCGAAGAAATGATACCTGTTGCACGTGAAAGGATGAATTATTGGCGACAAAAAGCAATAGATTATTTTAGTAACGATAGTATTTCCATCGCAGCAGCTAGTGTATTAGCTCGTTCTTACGAGCGCATATTTTATCGAGTACAAAAGGCAAAGGAATATCTCTACTTTTAAGATTATTTTAACCCAAATTCGTACAGTCAATTTTCACATACTAACCCTATGGATATATTGCAAATTTTAAAAGAGCCACGGGGATGGATAGAAAATCAATTGGTTTCTATCGGTGAATTCTTAAGACAATTATTACCAAGCAAAGATTTAAATATAGACCTAAGAACATTTCTTTTTTCTACGTCAATCTTGATGATTGCTTTAGGTCTTATTATCTTTTTACACAAGCCACTCAAAAGAATTATTAAACAAATGACAGAATACAAAAAAGCAGCATATTTTGCTTTAAAAATAGAAAAAAGGATACGCCATTTAAATGGCATATCAGCACCAAATAACAAATCTTCTATAGACTTAGACTTAGTTAGTAGCTTGAAGTCTTCTACTTTATTCTTAGACCGTTTTATAGAAGTTATGGAACATCGAAATAAGTTCCATTCAGTAAATGAAATAGAAAATTCAAAAATCATACAGCAAGAAAATGTTTATTTTGAAGAGAAAGAAGACGTAGAAACTTTTTCAGAAAATTTTGAAGAGAAAGAAGACGTGGAAACTTCTTCAGAAATAATAGTCACTTCAGAAGAGCCAAAACTATCAGAAACAGCAAAAGAATTGATTAAGCTGCGAGATTCAGTACTGCTTGTAAACACTGGTGATAAAACACCGAATTCTGAAATATTGGAAGTTCTTTATCAGCGCTTAGGTAAAGTCTTAGAAAAAGAGGGAGTTGATACTCTTGATAAGGCAGGTAAATTTAATATAGAACAACAGGAAGTGGTATCAACAAAAGAAACAGATGACCCGGAACTGAATGAAGTTGTCAGCGAGACTATAAGACCAGGATATTTATTTGCTGGAAATCTATTCAGGTCTCAAGAAGTAATTATTTACAGTTTCAAGGAATCACGTTAAATAATACAAATGTTATTTACTAAAACCAGGGTTGAAATAACCAGAAGTCATATATGGGTAATTCAAATGATTAATAAAAAATTTTATTTGAATTTAGCTAATGTTGTTAATTTGGCAGTAGCATTTTGTTTAATGATTTGCGAATTTGAATCTTAATTTCAAAATAAGCGCAAACAAATAATGGTTTATTCCCAATTTGAGTTACAAAACTGTAGTCAGTTGACTTTCGCCTTTGATTGTAGTCTTAATTGGGGGTAAGGGTAACAGTATTGTCAAATTGGAGAGGAATAAACATCTGGCGATACATCTAAAGCAACATTTAGTTAGTCTAGCACCTCTCCAAGTCCTAAATTAGAATCAGTTAGGATATCTTAGCTAAGTACCATCTTTCTGCCATAGCTAGAAATAACCGTAAACTGTTGCTTGCTTGATAATCTCCTGGCAATCCTCGGCATATATATCTAGGAACATTGAGCCGATATTCTCAAACAGCTTTCTCATCCGAGAATTCCTAAATACCGCGATTATTTTTCTATTTAGGAGCAACATTATTAGTACATTTTTATTGAATATTATAAAAAAACCACTTTTATTGGCAGCGACTCTGAGGTTTATACTCGCGCTCACGAATTTTACGTTCCTATTAAATCTAACAACACATCCCTATGCTGTTATAGCTTTGGATAATCCTTGGGAATGTTTCCCTAGTATCGAAAGTATTGAAAATAATATTAGTAGCTACTGGGAAAATAAATATGATAATGGTAGTTTTAAACCAACCAATATCAATCAATAATATTGTTTAGTCCAAATTTAGTCCAAACACCGAAGTATGAATTTTACAAGCCTTTTGCAGCAAGGGTTTGAGGGAGCGGGCAATCGGTCTGCAAAACCTCCATCCCCCGGTTCAAATCCGGGTGTCGCCTTTAAGGAAATATAAGTATTACAGGGCTTGAAAGCCCTTTTTTAATGCGCCTGCGAGGACTGAGTTTTCAGGCTTCCATCTAATTTTAGGTCACTTTCGGGAACTTCAGAGCAACAATTGGGGTAAAATTGGGGTAGAAAATGTAAGGTAGAGGTGTTTACCCCAAAAGAGTTTATTGGGGTAAAACTGGGGTAAAGTTATTCCATTTCCGGTGGAAGATTGCCGTTTTGGATTGAGGGAGTGAGGGAGGGAGGGAGCGAGAGAAACGGGAGTAACCTAAAAAAATTTTCAAGTTGACCTGGTAAAGTAAGTAATTATTAACGATGCGGTTTGTTTGAGTCTTTTATCTAAATGTCAACATCTTTTTATAAAAATTAACTGATTTTAGCAGCTAATTTCTGGTAAATTTCATCTAAATAAACGGGAATTACTGGTTTACCTTTTTCTAAAATGGCGATCGCCCGACTCAAGTTAAATTCAGATAGCTGTAATTTACCTAGCTTTTTATCCCAAGCCAACATAAAACGTCGAGGAACTTCTTCAGATGCAGGTAGAATCAATTCCTTATCTTTAAGATGTTTAACGGTTGCAGCAGCAACCTCGAAATTTACACCTGCTCCCAAGCAATAAACCATTCTTCGCTAATTCCATTACCTCTGAACGAGCATAGTAAACACTGCGTCCCGTTCCAGTACTGGTAATCGTAGGTACAATTACTTCTTTCTCGCGCCAATATTGTAATTGCCTCAGAGTGCAACCTGCTATTTGTGCCGCTTGTTTGCTAGTAAAAAACACATTTTGCATAATTCTAATTATTGCACAAGCGGATTATTGTACGTATAGAACCCATTTGACATCTTTTGGTATCTTGAAGTACATTTAATCCAAAAGCT
>NZ_CAWUDI010000069.1:0-39223 GCF_963920925.1 Calothrix sp. CCY 0018
GAGAGGGCATTATCTTGAACACCAACACGTTTTTTGCATGATTTTAATCCCCTAAGCACAAAGTACACAGCCTAGTACAGCGCGGCGGAAATAAAGCACCCATTTACAATGCTTGAAACCCTTATCCTATAATATTTTTGACTTTTGACTTTTGACTTTTGACGAACGCCCAGCGGTACTAGGCAGAGCCTCACATCATTAATTCCTAGCCGGAGACTAGGAACCAGTTATTTGTTAATTGTTAATTGTTAATTGTTAACTGCTCACTTTTCACTGCTAACTGCTAACTGCCCGCTGCTAACCGTTTCTTCATAAATTTCTAAATCAAACCAAAATGTAGTTCCGATACCGACTTCACTGACTAAAAATACTCTTGTGTGATGTTTGTCTTCAAGAATGTTTCTGACGATTGATAATCCTAAACCAGTTCCTTCAAGGGTGTGAACTCTATTTTCTACGCGGAAAAAGCGGTCGAAAATGGCTTGCTGATCTTCTTGAGGAATACCGATTCCTGTATCGCCAATTTCTACGCGCACGCGAGATATTGAGGTATTTAAAAGTGGTTGGGGTTGGAGTTGGTATGCCCGGAGCGCTACTTTTCCACCGGCTTTGCTAAACTTGAGTGCATTACCAATTAAATTAGCTAAAACTTGCAGCAATAAGTCGTAATGTCCTCTTACTAAAGGCAAGTCTGAACCTATATCTTGAATTAATTCAATACCTTTATCTCTAGCATTTAACTGATAAGTACGTAGAGTTTGTTCGATGGCTTGACTTAAATCAACTCCATCCATGCTGTAGCTACGTCCAGATTCTAATTTTGATAAATCTAATACATCGTTAACTAAACGAGCAAGTCTATCAGTTTCGTTATTAACTGTTAACAAAAACTCTTGTCGCTGCTCTACATCCAAATCTTCGCCGAATTCGTGCAAGGTTTCAATAAAAGATTTGATATTAAATAAAGGCGTTCGCAATTCGTGAGAAACGTTGCTAATAAATTGACTTTTCGCTTCATTAAGTTCTACTTCGCGAGTAATATCTTGAATAGTAATCGCAATACCTTTAATGCTTTCTCGCTGCTGATTGACAACTGTAGTTAAAAGTATGCGAATAGTTCTTTTAATCGGTTCATTGATAGTAATGCGGAACTCAGCGCGTTCTAGATCGCCTGCCGTCATTCTGTGCAAATAACGGTTAATTTCTATTTGCATCTGCGAAGGTAAATAGTCCAAAACGCTATTACCAACGACTTCTAGTTCATCCCAACCGAAAATTGTTTTTGCTGTCGGATTAACTAATACTATCTGCATTTCGTTGTCAATCAACACCGCACCATCGGCAATAGTGGAAACCAAAGTTTCTAATTTAGCTTTTTCTGCTGTTAATTCCTCTATATTTTGTTCTTCATAACCTTCTAAGCGCTCGCCCATTTCATTAAAGCTAGAAATTAACTCTTTAAGTTCCCCAGAAAACTCTAATTCGATTCGCTGCTTAAAATTCCCCGCAGCAATTTGTTTTACTCCTGCCAACAACTCTTTTATCGGCTTAGTAATAGTCAAAGCATTAATTACTCCTCCCAAAATTACCATTACCCAAATCGAGATAAACACCGCAATTGTGACATCGCGGGTGAAATTGGTAGAAATAACAGCGGTTTGATTGGGGTTAATACCAACCGCTAAAATGCCCAAATATTTACCATTTGCCTTCAAAGGAACAAAAACGTCGGTAACTTCTCCATCCGGCGAATGATGGTGGCGCACCATTGGCTTTTGCACATCAGCAGCATAATCTTCTGGAAGCTCAATCCTGCGCTTAATTGTCAGCGAATTTTCTACTTCCGGTTCCCAGAAAGGAATACCAAAAAATATTTTTCCAGTTTCATCAGCATAAAGCATATACCGCACGCTGGAAGTGCTGCTATAAAAGCGTTGAGAAAACTGTGCTATCTCAGTGTAATTATTCTCTGCCAAAAACGGAGAAACATTAGCAGCCAGCAGCAAACCCAAATCTCGCCCAAAACGAGTGTCATTGAGACGTGCATCCTGCTGAATAGTATTTACCGCCCAAAACGTCAAACCGCTCATCACCAAAGACACAACCAAAGTGACAGCCGCTAACAGCCTTGTTTGAAGATTAAAATCTGACCACCAATGGGCGATCGCTTCTCTAATTGTTTTAAAAATAGCTAGCATCTCAAATATAAGTTGTTAGTAGTTTTTTATAAAGACAACCCCAACAACTAAAAGTTAACAGCTAAGTTGACTTCATAGGGATATTGTTGGGAATTGAAAGTGGGGAGTGGGGGAGATGGGGGGATGGGGAGACAAGGGGATGGGGAGAAGAATTATTAAATTTACTACTTACTACTGTTAACTCCTAACTCTTAACTCTTAACTCAATGCCCCATTACCAATTACCCATTACCCATTACCCATTACCCATTACCCGATATCCAATATCTCGCCGATAATACATTCCCTCGAAGTTGATTTTTTCAATTCCGGCGTATGCTAATCGTAATGCTTGGTCAAAGTTTTCTCCCACTGCGGTTACGTTTAAAACTCTACCTCCATCTGTCATCAGTTCTTGATTTAACTTTGTACCGGCATGAAATACGGTTGCTCCTGCGGCTTCGGCTTCGGTAATACCTGTAATAACTTTACCTTTTTCGTAAGTTCGCGGATATCCCCCAGAAGCAGCAACTACGGTGGCGGCGGCTCCTTGTTTCCATTGAATGGGCGGCATTTGCTCTAAACGTTGCTCGATACAGGCAAGCATTAATTCTTCTAAAGGCGTTTCCAATAATGGTAATATTACTTGGGTTTCTGGGTCGCCAAAACGACAGTTAAATTCTAAAACTTTGAATTCACCATTTGGAGTTACCATCAATCCGGCATAAAGTACGCCTCGATAATCAATTTTTTTAACTTTTAAAGCATTTATGGTTCGATCTAAAACTTGTTTTTGAACTCGTTCCATTAAATTAACTGTAGCGATCGGTGTTGGTGCATAGGCTCCCATTCCACCTGTATTCTCTCCCGTATCGCCTTCACCGATGCGTTTGTGGTCTTGGGCTGGTAATAAAGGTCTTATAGTTAAACCATCTGTCACAGCTAAAACTGATACTTCTTGCCCGGTTAAACATTCTTCAACAACTACAAATTCTCCGGCGCTACCAAACTCACCTTGAAAGATTGCTTCAACTGCCTCTATGGCTTGATTTAAGTCGGTTGCAACGGTGACACCCTTACCGGCGGCCAAACCGTCAGCTTTGATCACAATCGGCACCCCGTGGTTCTTGATATAGCTTTTTGCGGGTGCCGCTTTATTAAATACCGCACTATTGGCAGTGGGAATATTGGCTTCTTGCATGATACTTTTTGCCCATGCTTTGCTAGCTTCTATTTGCGCTCCTGCTTTCGTCGGGCCAAATACTTTTAAGCCTTTGGATTGCAGATAATCCGTAATTCCTTTTGCTAAAGGTACTTCCGGCCCTACAACTACAAGATTTATTTGTGCTTTTAAAGCAAAATTACTTATACCTTCAAAATCATCAACCTTTAAAGAAAGATTTTCACAGTTATCCAAACTAGCCGTACCACCATTTCCCGGTACGCAGACAACCCGCTCAACTTGACTTGATTGAAGAAACTTCCAAGCTAGAGCGTGTTCTCTTCCTCCACTACCTACAACTAAAATTTTCACTTATTATCCTCGAGATCGCCTTGATGATGCGCTTTATTTTTTTTCACTAATTTTAATACTTATCCCGATTTAGCGATAGGAGTTGACAGTTAACAGTGAGCAGTTAGCAGTAAGTAGTAAGTAGTAAATTAATAATTCTCCCCCCTCTCCCCCTCCCTGTTCTCTTTTTCTTGAAAAACATCGGGATTTATACTGCATTTTTTTGGTAATAAATTCTTTTTGTTAGTAAATTTAAGGATAAAAATTTCCTTTTTTATCAATAGAAATACGGAAGTTTTTAAAATATTTTTTTCTTAGTTAAAATGTGTCAAAAAAAGTTTTAAAACTAGTGGCAACTACCTGTCTATACGGATTAACCTGTGAATATTGAATTAAGAAAATATCTAAATATCTAGAGACATGACTAAAAATATCGTTACTGGCGCGGCAGGTTTTATAGGTTCGCATTTAGCAGAAACATTGTTAAAAAAAGGAGAAGAGGTAATTGGTATAGATGAATTTAACGATTATTACGACCCTTTCTTTAAAAATAAAAATGTTTCATTCTTAAAAAGCTATGACAATTTTAAATTAATTGAAGCAGATATTCAGTTTTTAGACTGGAATTATTTGTTACAAGATGTTGACGTAGTTTACCATCAGGCAGCGCAAGCAGGAGTTAGGGCAAGTTGGGGACAAGGTTTCCATTTTTACACGGAACGCAATATCAGCGCGACTCAAGCTTTGTTGGAAGCAGCAAAAGACGCAAAAAATTTAAAACGCTTGGTTTACGCTTCCACATCAAGCGTTTATGGTGATGCAGAAACTTTACCTACTTCTGAATTAGTTTGCCCAAAACCAGTTTCACCCTATGGAATTACTAAGTTAGCTGCGGAAAGATTGTGTGGGCTTTATCACAAAAACTTTGGCGTACCTTTTGTAGCCTTACGTTATTTTACAGTTTACGGGCCTCGTCAGCGTCCTGATATGGCTTTTCACAAATTTTATAAAGCTGTAATTCAAGATGAAGCGATTCCCGTTTACGGTGATGGATTGCAAACCCGAGATTTTACCTTTGTTAGCGATGCGGTTGCGGCGAATTTAGCTGCTGCTACTGTAGATGATGCAGTTGGAGAAATATTTAATATTGGTGGTGGTAGTAGAGTTGTTTTAAAAGAAGTTTTGCAAACTATGGAGGAAATTGTCGGTAAACCCATCAAGAGAAACCATATTGAAAGAGCGATGGGAGATGCTCGTCATACTGCTGCGGATGTAAGTAAAGCTAAGAAGATTTTGGGTTATCAGCCTATTGTTAGTTTGAGAGAAGGATTAACTAAGGAATGGGAATGGGTGAAAGGGATTTATTAATATTTTTCATTTTTAAATAAAAATGTAGAGACGTTGCAGTGCAACGTCTTTTTTTTGTATTTTGGGTTGTAATGACAATTCAATTCTGAGGACAACAATTTTACGTTATCCCGGTAGATTCGGAGACGTAGCAGTGCTACGTCTCTACACAATTCAATTTGTATTATCCCCACTCACAACCTGCTTTAATGTCTGCAATAGTTCATGTTCGTTGTAAGGTTTGGTTAAATACACCGCTGCACCCAACTGCATGGCTAACTGACGATATTTTTCAGTAGTTCTCGAACTCAGCATAATCACGGGAATATGTTGCAAACTCTCTTGAGATTTGAGACGAATCAGGAAATTGTAACCATCTAAACGCGGCATTTCGATGTCACAAATTATGCTTTCTACCTGTAAGCCGCTTTGCAGTTGGAAAAGTGCGTCTTGTCCATCCTTTGCTTGTTCTACAAAATATCCGGCTCTTTCCAGGTTAAGTGCTAGAAAGCGCCGCACGTTTACTGAATCATCTACTATTAATATAGAATTTTTTCGGCTTTTGGGTGATAAGAATGAAGTAGAAGATAAAGTTGGAAAAGATGAATTTAAGGTATCTTTTTTAGCGATTAAATTTAATAGTTGAACCGGACTGACTAAGGGCACGATGCGACCGTTATCTAAAACTGTGCAGTTGTTAAAGCCTTCCGGTAAAGGAATTTTGCCTTCTACCCGACGAATGGCTACTTCTTGTTCGTCCCAACAGCGGTCTGCTTGAATTGCAATTGATTTATTGCCAGTACTAATAATTAATACTATTTTATCTTCTATTCTTGGTGGAATTTCTTGAACGGTTGATGTGGAACGAATATTGTTAGAATGTAAGTAGTTACCAATATTAATTAACTCTATTAATGAACCTTGCCAGTTGATTAATTTACCATTTTGCCCTGGTAAAATCTGCTGATTTTCTAACAAGCAGATTTCTTGTATTGCGTCGCTGGGAAATGCTAAAGGTATTCCGTTACTTTCTGCCAAAACTATTCTCGCTACCGAGAGGGTAAAGGGTACCGATAGGGTAAAAGTAGTTCCTTTGCCAGAGATGGAATCGACTGCTACTTCTCCGTTGATTAATTCTAGATTGTTACGAACAACATCCATACCTACACCGCGCCCGGATAATGTGCTGACTTGCTCGGATGTACTAAATCCAGGTTCAAAAATCAGACTTAGTAAATCATCATCGCTAGCAGTCGCTAACATTTGAGCATCCAAACCCATTTTTTCAGCACGGGTGCGAATTTTTTCTACAGCTATGCCATTGCCGTCGTCGCTGATGGTAATAATAGTGCGTGAGCCTTTATGAACGGTTTTGATTTTGATTAGCCCCTGCTCTGATTTACCTGCGACGATTCTAGTTTGATTATCTTCGATTCCATGTGCAAAAGCGTTTCTGACAAGATGCATCAAGGGTTCGTTTAAGGCTTCTAATATACCCCGTTCCATCAAGGTATTTGCACCTTCGATTTCTAAGCGAACGTTTTTATCGTATTCTGTGTTTAAGTTGTGCAAAGCTCTGGGTAGACGCTCTAATATTTCGGAAAGCGGACGCATTCTTACTTTTGTTAAAGAGTTTTGCAGTTTTCTTGATGTTCTATTAAGTAAGTGATTTACTTGTTCTGTATCTTCTAAATTAAGCGTAATATCGCTTGTAATTTCTTGAATTTTAACTATATTTTCTATCACTGTTTGAGACAGTGTATGCAGTTCGCTATAGCGTTCTAATTCTAAAGCATCAAATTTATTATTACTGCTTGAAATGTTTTCGGTGGCGTGCCATTCGGAGTTTTTTTGTACTTGATAATATTTTGGTTTAATCGTAGACAACTGTAAGGAAAATTTTTCGTAAGACAAGCGTAATTCGTGGTTTTCGCGTTCTAAAGTTTTTAATCGGATCGAAAGATTACGAATTAATTTACTGATTCTTTCTAACTGCAATCTTACGGTATTGCGTCCGATTGTTAATTCTCCAAATAAATCATTGATTTGTTCGAGTTGTTTGCTGGGAACTCTAACGTATGGCTCTCGATTTTCTCTTTTACTTCCTGGTGTAAATTCTGGTGTTGTTTGGATAATTTCTTCTACATTTGGAGCAAAATGATTGATTAAATTCAACTCCGGATCGATGACTAATTTTTGACAATCTGCATTTTTCTTCTTGTCGATTGTCGTAGGTAAATTATCTACTTGGTTTGCCAGCAGTAAAGCCTGTGTATTTCGCCACGATTGCAATCCTAATTCCGCAATTTCTTCAACTTCCGCATCGGAAACCGCAGTCGATAAACGTTGGACGATCGATTCGCAAAGTTGAATAAAAGCGGGAATTTGCAGCATTTCCCCCAACCCACCCAATTGGGAAGACATCATCACCATTTCTTCCCGTAAAACAGCAGATTCTTTTTGTTTTAATAAAGATTCTAAACGTTGTAAATATCCTTCAACTTCAGTTTTAAATAATAAAGATATAATTTCTTGGGGATTCTCTTCCGTGGCAAGAATACTCATCGCGTCTTCGGGAGCGGGTTCCCCCAAAATCTGGCGTAATTCTTCAAATACTGGATAGCAAAAAGTAGTTATCCATTGTTCGTTAACATCATGCCCTACTGAAATAGATTCTACAATTTGACGCAACCAATCAATTGCAGATAGCAGTAAACTTTGTAAAGAACTATCAACTTCTAAAGGCTTTTTACCAGTTTTTAAAACCTTGAAAGAATCTTCGAGCAAATGAGATAAATCGCTTAAAGCATGAAACCCCATAATTGCCGCGCCGCCTTTCATAGAATGAGCGGCTCTTAATGCAGCATTAATTCTTTGTAGATCGATTTTACGATTATTTTTAGCTTCAACAATCACATTTTCTAGAGTATCAATATGCTCGGTAGCTTCCTCTAGAAACTGCATTTTTATTTCTAATTCTTTTTGTGAGGACATAACTTGAAGGGCATAGGGCATGGGGGATTGGGCGTGGAGGAGAGGGGGGAAAGGGAGATGGTGAAGCCACTCTCGTGGGTCGTCTCCCGTAGTACGAGAGAAGTGGTGTTAGCGTAGCGTCTCCGGAGGAGATACCCGAAGGGGGAGATGGGGTAGATAATTATTAATTCATAACTTCTAATTCCTAATTCCTAATTCCTAACTCCTAACTCCTAACTCCTAACTCCTAACCAACTTTAAAAGCGTCTACACTTGCGGCTAATTTCTCAGAAATATCTACAGTTTTATGTAATGATATAGATATTTGTTGAGAGGAATTTTCGGTGTTTTCTGATATTTTGGCAATTTCTTTCATTAAATTTGTTACTTGTTTGGAAGTTTTGACTTGAATAACTGTAGCGGCGGAAATTGATTCGACTAATCCATCAATTTGATGGCTAACATCAAGAATTTCGTTAAAGTTTTGTTTGGTAGTTTCAATTAAACGAGTTTCTTCTACTACCTGGGTGATTCCTAATTCCATCGCTTTGACAACTTCGCTGGTTTCTCGCTGGATATTGGCAACGATGTCTTCAATCTCTGCGGTTGCGTCGCTACTGCGATTCGCTAAAGCTGCTACTTCTTCGGCTACTACTGCAAAACCTTGCCCTTGCTCCCCGGCACGTGTAGCTTCAATTCCGGCGTTGATAGCGAGCAAATTGGTTTGCATGGCTATTTGATTTATCGATGACACCACATGAGAAATTTTCTGCGAAGATTCCCCTAGAAGCTTGACTTTTTTTGCTGTATCGCCGATGGTTTCGCGGAGATAATGAATGTTTTCTACCGTTAAATCCATCGCTGCACCTCCAGCTTCGGCGGTTTGAAATGCTTTGCTAGCAACAGTTGCAGCTTTTCTGGCACCCTTGGCTATGGATTTAATCGAATTTCTCATTTCCTGTACTGAGTCTAAAGTTCGATTTATTTCCAACGCCTGCTCTTTAGCGTTTATGCTCAACTGATTAACTGCACTTTCGTCATTTGCGATGGCGCTGTTAACTTCGGTGGCACTCAGCTTAACTTGGGTAACGATTTCGCGCAAGTTTTCGATGATGGAATTGAAAAAATCGGCTACCGTACCAATTTCCCCGGAAGTAACTTCGGCACGCACGGTTAAATCACCGCTGTTTGCTGCTTGAATATTTTCAATTAGCTCAACAATTTGCTGTTGCAATACTTCTTTTTTCTGAAGTTGCTGTTGAGACTGTTGCATTGCCGCATTTTGGTTGACTCGCCCCAAAGCCTCTCGTACAATTCCAGCAGATTCATCAAATAACTGGATTTGCGATTGCTGCCAAAGATAATGGGAACACTGACAAGCAATCAAATAACCAAATAATTTATCCTTTTGCTTCAGAGGTGCAATCAAAGCAGCTTTGATATTTAATGCTTCTAATTGCTTAACGATAGATTTTGGTAAACCCGATCGATTAATATCATTAATAGCAATAACACCGTCAATCTCTAAGTCAGAAAAATCAAATTTACCCAAAGCTGAAGCTAAACCAATATTAGCCGATTCAGCAATGATTTGCGTTTCAGATGAATCAAATTTACAAATTAGCGTTCTTTCAACTCTTGAAGATTTGCGAATATTTTCAACTGCTATACTACAAATTTCTTGATGGTTGACACAATCGGATAACTTGATTGCCAGTTGTTGAATGGCTTGATTTTTTTCGGAATTATTTAACTGTTCTAAACTTAATCCGACTTGAATCGCTAGCTGTTTTAGCAAATTGATTTCAAAGGCTTGCCAAAGATGCGGGTTCCAGCAGTGATGCGCTATCAAAAAACCGAATATTTTGTTATCTTTGAAAATAGGTGTTAGTAAAATCGCTTTGATTTTCAAGCCTTTCATTAATTCCAAATGTTCGCTGCTTAATCCAGCTTCATCAACATTATTGATAGCTAAAGCTTCTGATTGTTTATAAAGTTCCGTAAGTTCTTTAGCCAAAGAAATATCTTCTATTGATTCTCCAAAAGTAATTGGTAAACCGGGAGCAATTTCTTCCGCAATAACTTGCCCTTCACCATTGGAGTTACAATGATAAATAACTACTCGGTGCGCTCCTAAAGTTTGTCTAACTTGTTTAACAGTTCTATTGAATAAATCTTCACTATTCAGTGACTGAGAAATTGAAATAATAGTATCTGAAAGTAATTTCGCTTGTTCGCTTTCAACTCTTTCCTGAAATAGTAATTCCTGTAATTGTTCGACAATCAAATTAACATTGCGACTTAAAATAGCAAACTCATCTTTACCTTTGATGGGAAGGCGGCTATTAAGATTACCATTTGCTAACTTTTTCACTGCTAAATTAGCAGCATAAATCGGTAAAACCAAACGACGAGCCAGAGTTGCAGCGCTGATACCCGCAAGCAATGCCGCAGCTAAAGTACCCAATTGCAACATTAGTAACAATTGTTTCTGAGATGCTTCCACCTGAATAGGAGTCTTAACATCTGTCTCGCTAACTTCTGCGGTAATAATTTGATTGCCTAAATGATAAGATAATGCGGTAATACCCGCTGTGGGTAAACAGCAAATAGCAAGAGATAACATCACAGTTTTACCGCTTAAATTTATGTTTCGCAACCGATTCATGCGTTTAAGAAAAGAATCTTGCGATTGTGTTGGTTGATGATTGATATTTTTAGGAAAATTCGAGAAGTCAGACTCGGAATTTCTATTTTTTGCTCTTTTGTTTTGATTTTTTAAGTTCTTCATCATTCAGCTATTCTCAAATCTTTTTGCGAAATGTTTTTATCTTATTCAGTTGTAAATATTGATGGGAACGGGGATTGGGGATAGGAAATAGAAAAAAATAAATTCTATCGGTAATCTTAAAATAACTAAAAGGTTTGTTAATTCCGTTCCCCCGTTACCTATTCCCCGTTCCCTTTTTCCAAGTTACGTATTGTGAATCAAAGAAGATTCTAAGATAGCCTGTATATTTAATACCAAATTTAATTCATCTTCGTCATCAATACATCCATTTAAATAAGGAACTAGATCGCTCGCTTGATTTTGAGCAGATTGAATAGTACTGGAATTAAATCTGACTGTACCTTTAATTTCTGGAACCATTAAACCGATGGTTTCTGTTTGATGACGAACTACAATAATATTGCATTGTCGTATTTGATGAAACTGTGACTCCAAACCTAATATTTTTGGTAAATCAACAACCCAAATAATTCGATTGCGCCAATTCATTAATCCTACAATTAACTCAGACGTATTTGGGATTGAAGTTATTGCTCCTAAAGGTAATACAACTACTTCCTCAGTAAAGTTTACCAGTAAAACAGCAGTAGTACTTTGATTTAGCTTGAATTGAAGATAGCCATCACCCAAATTCTTTTGTGGTTGGGTTAGTAGCTTAATATTAGATGCATTCATATTTAATAAAATTTTATTTTCAATGTCGTCAACTTATGCAAAAACCGATTGAATTGTATTAAGTAGCTGTTCGCGGCTATAGGGTTTTGTTAAATAAGCACTCGCACCTTGTTTCATACCCCATAATTTATCAAGTTCTAAATTTTTAGAACTGCAAAGAATAATAGGTAATTTTTGCGTAACCGGATTTCTTTTCAGCAGCCGACATAACTCAAAGCCGCTCATCTCTGGCATTACTACATCAGTAACAATTACGTCTATATTATCTTTCAATGCTATATCAAAAGCTTGTTTAGCGCTCGTAGACTTAACAATTGTGTAATCACCATTGTCAAGATAATGACTCATTAACTCCAATTCACTGAGAGAGTCTTCAACAATTAATACAGTAATTAAAGAACAGCTAATCAAATTTAATTCTCCTTATTGGGCATTGGTAACTGGTAATTGGTAATTGATAATTGTTACAGCAAATGGTGAAAAATTATCTTTAATAGTTCGCTTTGATCGAAAGGTTTAGTTAAATAACCGCTAGCTCTCACCATTTTTGCCTTAGCGCGATCGATAAAACCTTTTCTCGCCGTCACCATAATTACGGGTACATCTTTGAAATAAGAATGTTTTCGTAAAAGCGAACATAATTCATAACCATCCAAATTCGGCATTTCTACATCTAGCAAAATTAAATCTGGATTAGTGCGTAGAATTTGCATCAAAGCTTTTAAAGGTTCGCTAAAACCAACAACACTAAAAACTTGATCGTCTAAAAAAGATTGAATTGTAGTTAAAACTGTAGGGCTATCATCAATACAGACTATGGTGTAAAGCTTTTGCTTTTTGCGGTAATTCTGTCTGTAAACGGGCTGACGGCTGTTGTGAGAATAATTGGTGTGAGAATAACCGGGAGTTCGCTCCGGAGCTTGACTAATCCCTGGTTTTGGCAAAGGTTGCTGAATTGGTATTTTAGTTGTTGATGAAACTTGTGCTAAATTTTTGGATGGTAAACTTGCAATAACTTGCTTATGGGCATTTTCTTGATTCTGTGACTTTTGCAGAGTGTTTTCGATTAATAAATTCATATCTAGCTTGCAAAACTTAGGCATATCCCCCATAAAACTTTCCGTAGTAAATTCATAACTCCCTTGTTTGATAGTAAGAAATGAACTCACAACTTCAAATGCTAACTCCTTGATTAAGATTTTTGCTTGTGCTGCTGTAATCAGCTTTTGATTAACTAACCAGCAAATTGCCAAATAATCCGGATTAAGTATCGCTTGATTATCAATACCTTTTTGAAAAATGATTCGTAACTGCTGATATACTTTTTTTTGAGCAAGTGCGGGAATTTGCTGACTGTATTGTTGCAATTTGTCATAAAGCAAATTGAACATTTTATCCGTACAAGAAGCATAAACGAGCTTGCTATCCTCGAAATAAAATGACCAAGAATCCGATGTACTAAAAACTTGCAAACACCCGGTAACAGGTTTACTAGTAATTTTTTTAAGCAGCGATTGAGGCTGTATCCTTTGAAAAAATCTGTATCTATTAATAGGAAGTATTTTCATTGAAATGGCTTTGAATTTACTACAGAGATACCGCAAAAAAGAACTTTGGTTATAGCGAAAATAAGCCGCATACCAGTTTAGAGGAAATGAGTTTGCAAAATTGTTCGTGCATAGAACTTTAAACGTATTGTTTCTATCTTTCGCTAACCCTGGATATGCAGCAGGTAGAAATTACATAAGCACAACCAAACAAAAAGAGAAGTTTTGCAGCGATACTATGCAGCGATTAGCGGTGAGAGATTCACAAAAACGTCATTCTTCTACAAGAATCGTCACCCTGGATATTTTTTATTTAGAAGAAGCACCAACTAACAGCATAACCAGTAAAGAGAGCGTCAGTTAGGTGGTAGATGACAAGCAACTAACTTACTAACTTTTAGATTACTCTAATGTAGCAGAAAAAGTAAAATATGTATGAAAGTTTTTGTTGACAAGTAAAGCAATATTAAAACCAAAAATTGTGAATGGCAAATATTTTTTTATAAATAATTAATTATCGCTTTTGGGTTCTTATACTCAAGGAATTCTTTCTGTAGAAGCGATTACAGTTTTTTTGTATCTTTGAATATTAATAATTTAGGTGCGGTGATTATGCTTTTTTTCCGGATGTTTATATATTAATAAATTTGTTAATGGTTGAGTGGGGAATGATATTTATTTGATTATTGAGTTATTGGTTATTAATTGATTCGGCGGTTGAAACCGCAGCTACACAAACGAAACCCACCTCCGTGGGTTATACAATTATCGTTTGTCATTGCGACGAGGCACGAGGAAGCAATCGCCAAAGGTGCGGCTCATCACCAAAGGTGCGGCTTATCGCAACCGTTTCAAGCTTTTTACATTATGTTTACACAGTCAAAAATAGATTTTTCCGAAATTTATATTCTAAAATACTCGTAAACCTCCCACATAGGCTTGTATCTAAGTAAAATTACTACAGTTTGTTAGCCGGTATAATTGCTAGTATATTTGTTTGGGTAATTATTCTTGTTATCCGCTTTTTGCAGCGCAATAAATAGTGCATTAATTACTAATAGAACTTACGCAACCGCAACTAATAAGTAGGCATTCCCAACTCTGAGATCCCCCCAACCCCCCTTAAAAAAGGGGGGCTTTGAGTAGTACTCTTTCTAAATAAAAACACCCCATAACCTAACCCGCGCAGGCGGGTTTCGCTTGTTTAGCCCCAGACTTCCAGTCTGAGGGCTAATTCTAATCCAAAACAAAAGCATCCGTTGTTAAAATTTAAAATCCCTGCATCAAATCACCCACGCTGTCTTTCCCTCTTCAAAGAATCCAACGAATCATTAATCGATTTAACCGCTTGCGGGGAAATATCATACTTCGATTTCCCCATAACTTCCAAACTCTTCTCAAAATCGGTAATTGCTTGATTCAATTCCTCGTCAGATAAGCTACGTACCTTTGCTTGCATATTCAGCGCCAGGTTGCTCAATGCAAAAGCAGCATCGTTACGAATCCACTTGGATTCATTTTGTAATGCTTCTTGTAACAAAGGTAAAGCAACTTTGGTATCTCCACCTAGATTCGCTAGAGCAGTCGCGGCAGTGTAACGTACCTCTGACTCGCTATCGTTTAGCGCTACCATCAAAGCTGGCTCGGCTATTTTGGCTTGATTGCCCATTCCACCTAATGCACGCGCCGCATTAACCCTAGCTTCTGTATTTTCACTTCTCAATACTTGAATTAAAGTAGATATTGCATTCTTGATGCTTGCTGTAGCTGTTTGTTGGAGATTGGCATTTTCGGTTGTCTGTGCCGATGCTGTGGTGATAAACAATGGTGAGGAGAAGCACGGCAATGTTAGAGAGATGGTAGAAGCAAAGCTGTAACTAACAAATTTTGCAAACTCTTTCGCCGAGCTGTTTAGGTAAATGCTTTTCATTAAGATGAAGGTATAACATTATCAGTACTGTTATACACTTAACATTTATGCAACCGCACGCCCGTAATAATACTGAAGATGATTTTCAGCTTTATTATTCGTATTTTTCATCAAACAAGATATTTAAAGATTACTTTGAGTAAATCCTTTTTCCCAAAAGGTTTTGTAATGTAATCTGATGCTTTCACCATTTTGGCTTTTACCCGATTGATAATTCCTTTTTTTCCCGTCACCATAATTATTGGTGTTTCTTTTAAAGCAGAATGTTTCCGCAATAAAGAACATAATTCATATCCATCTAATGTTGGCATGGTTATGTCTAACAAAATTAAATCTGGCTTTAAGCGGATAACTTGCATTAAAGCTTTTAATGGATCGTTAATACCAACTACAGAAAAAATATTATCATCTAAATACATTTTGATGGCGTTTACCACCGCTCTACTGTCATCTATACAAACAATAGTGTAAGTTTTTATATTTTCTTCCTGCTGGTAATCGCCGTAACGATAACTACTACTTTCTAAATAATTTCGTTGAGAAACTGCTATCTCAGATTTTCTAATGAAGTTGAGATAATGAATTGCATCATCTTCATGCTGAGAATCATTATCTTCATCATCGTAATCAGCAAAATTAATAGTTGTGCTTAAGAAGCTATCTCTATTATTATCTAAATCATTCTCGGAATTAGAACTTATGTAAGGTTGGGATGAATTTAAACTCTCATCCAAACTATGATTTTGTTCGTTTAATTCTGCATAACTTTGATCGAAATAATCATCGTTATCGTTCAAATTCTCAAACAAGTCTTTATCTTCTGTATCCGAATAATCTTCTGCGTGATATTCGTCGTTAAAATCACACCAAAGATACTGCTGTAAAGATGATTGATTATTTTGCATATTGAATGGACTCGGTTTCAAGTTAATATCAAGAGTGCTTTCGCGCTCATAAAGAAAAGCAAGAAATGTCTAATAAACAATCAACGCAATTCTTTAAATAGCTGCTAGCACAAATACGTGGTTCTTTATAGTAGTCCTATTTTAAAATAGTATTCCTATTTTAAATTCTAGAACACTCAATCCAAAACTCCGAGCCAAATCACATAGGGAAATTTAAAATTGCAGAATTTTTGTTAAATTCTGAAGCAATGTAGTTAAAACTCATTGTAAGTTTTTTAATACTATCATTTATGTGAGAAAAAATACATTAATTGAGCATTTTTTCGTGAAAAACCTTTGAAAAACGCTTATAAAGCCTAATTACAGCCATTTTAGGATTTGTTATCTATCAAAAAATAGTAATGTTTAATACGAAGATGTTTGTATATCGTTTAAGTAGCTTGATAGTAGCCTTCTAAATACCCTTGTAAACATATTGTGACCCCAATACACTGAGCAGCTACCAACTAACGTTACAGAAAAACAATTAATTGTTACTGCTTTTAGTTTAACTCAGTCAACAATGAGCTTTCTATCTAATCAGTTACTATTGAATTATTTGTGATGTATCATTGCTAACTTATTAGAAGGTTTAAAATTTGCTAGTTCTTACCAGTACGGGGAATGATTGATTGAAATAGTTATAAAGCTTACACAGCGAAAAGAAAAAAATTAAGTATCTCAGATTTAGGATTTTCCGAGTCAACTGCTGGCTAATCTAGGAGAATTTGTCTAAGAGGAAAAAATTAAAAGCTAAAAGCTGGATAAGAAACTGGGAACAAAAAATTTGCTGAGTTTTTAAGTATAAGCTATGCTAACAAAAATCAGATATTTTTATTTGGAGCAAATATTCGGTGAAGTGGTAATAATTGAGATAATTAAAAAGCGAGTTCAGATAATTATAGTTTTGTCTCAATTATCAATTACCTAAATTACCTAAAATGATATCAAATCAATCAATATCTTTAAAAGTTGAACAAAATAGTTCGCGTTTAGATAGTTACCTTTCTCAAAACAACCCGAATTTATCGCGATCGCGAATTCAACAGTTGATCGAACAAGGGCACGTTAGACTTAACGGTGAAGTTTGTAACTCTAAAAAAATAACTCTTAAACAAGGGGATTCTATAACTTTAGAAATACCGCAAGCCGAACCTTTAAAATTACAGCCGCAAGATATTCCTTTAGATATTTTGTACGAAGACGAGCAAATACTTATTTTAAATAAACCTGCTGGTTTAGTGGTTCATCCCGCACCAGGGCACCCCGATGGTACTTTGGTTAACGCAGTCTTGGCTCACTGTCCTAATTTGCCAGGAATTGGTGGAGTACAACGTCCGGGAATCGTTCACAGACTCGATAAAGATACCACGGGTGCGATCGCGATCGCCAAAACGGAAGTTGCCCATCACAGCTTACAAGCGCAACTCAAAGCCAAAACAGCGCGAAGAGAATATCTTGGTGTAGTATATGGTGTAACTAAACAAGAGTCCGGCACCATAAATTTACCTATAGGTCGTCATCCTAAAGAACGTAAAAAAATGGCGATTGTTCTTGTAGAAAAAGGTGGAAGAGAAGCTGTTACTCATTGGCAAATAAAAGAACGTCTTGGGAACTATACATTAATGCACTTTCAGTTAGAAACAGGACGTACCCATCAAATTCGCGTTCACAGCGCTCAAATTGGTCATCCAATTGTAGGAGATTCTGTTTATAGTTCCGGTCGTTCGGTAGGAGTGAATTTACCCGGACAAGCTTTACACGCTTGGAAACTTCAGTTAAAACATCCTCTTACTAACGATTTAGTTGAAGTTGTTGCACCTCTTCCTCAAGTATTTTCAACTTTATTACAAGTTTTAAGACGACGCTAAGCGAATTGAGAAAAAATAGAAAATACAAATTATGTTTATAAGTTTTTGAATTGATATTTACATAAATAAATTATTGGCAAAACATTGTATTGATTTTAATTTAAGGCAATCATTCCGGTGATAGCAAGACTTTCACTTGATATTTGCATAATCAAACGTTAACCATCTTTTTTTAATCATTATAAGTAGTTGCAATGTATTTATTATTACCTTGTAATTATTCTTAGACTAATCTTAACAAGCCTGATAAACCGCCTTTAAATAAATTTCCAGGCTAATATACAAAGTACGTTGAAACGCACTTAAAGTTTTGTATAGTAGTATTTATAGGGCTTTTGCTATTAGCTGGAGGTTTGCAACCTTCAGCTGTTTTAAGAACGGTGCAAAATGTCTGATGAAAAAAATATCTTACTAGTGTATTTATTTAAAAAATATTTTTATACCACTTTTTTTTACAATTAAAATTATAGAAAAGTCCAATTGTAAACCTGAATGAAGAAAAGTATCTAAATGTAACGCAAATTTTGGGTTTATGCACTTTTTAACCCTTGAAAAGGATATAGATCAAAGGTTTTAAGAAATTAGACGTAGATTTATTTTTCGTCACTAAACTTAATAAAAAAATAGTTCAACTGATATATAAAATACAGACAAGGTTTTAAAAGCAATTACAAATTCAGCAAAAGATAAAGTCTTTCTGGACTAATTATTTGCATGAGGCAACGCCGATGCCTAATGGTTAGGAAATGCAAAAATTATCGGATATTGGCTAAATTTATGCTGAAAAATTGTACTGCGGCGAACCGATTTAAGTTGAATAAATTTGAGGAGATAATAAAAAATGCTTGATGCTTTTTCTAAAGTTGTTGAACAAGCTGATAAGAAAGGTGCTTACCTCGGAGATAACGAAATCGATGGATTGTCAGCAATGGTTGCTGATAGTAATAAGCGTTTAGATGTAGTTAACAGACTCAGCAGCAACTCTTCTTCGATTGTGGCAAACGCTTATCGTGGTTTAGTAGCCGAACGTCCGCAAGTCTTTAATGCTGGTGGTGCTTGCTTCCATAACCGCAATCAAGCTGCTTGCATTCGCGATATGGGATTTATTCTGCGCTACGTGACCTATTCCATACTTTCCGGAGATACCAGCGCAATGGATGACCGTTGTTTAAACGGTTTAAGAGAAACCTATCAAGCTTTAGGTACTCCCGGTGATGCTGTGGCTTCTGGAATTCAAAAAATGAAAGAAGCTGCCATGCAAATAGCGAATGATTCCAACAACATTACCAAGGGCGATTGCAGCCAATTGATGTCGGAAGTTGGAAGCTACTTTGACCGCGCCGCCTCTGCTGTAGTCTAATAGACTTTCTCTGAATCGCAGTTTTTGTGAGACTGCAAATAACCGAAAAAATCCAAAATTGATTAACCCAAATTAAGGAATATCGAGAATTATGAAAACACCTTTGACTGAAGCAATATCAACCGCAGACGTTCGCGGTTCCTACTTAAGCAACACCGAAATGCAAGCTGTTTTCGGTCGCTTTAACCGTGCTAAAGCAGGTTTAGAAGCAGCCAAAGCGTTTTCCCAAAATGGTAAAAAATGGTCAGAAGCAGCAGCAAATCACGTGTATAAAAAGTTTCCGTACACCACCCAAATGGAAGGGCCGCAATACGCATCTACCAACGAAGGTAAAAACAAATGCGTGCGCGATATCGACCATTACTTACGTACTATCAGCTACTGCTGTGTAGTTGGCGGAACTGGCCCTTTGGATGAATACGTTGTTGCTGGATTAAGCGAACTAAATGCCGCTCTAGGTTTATCTCCTAGCTGGTATGTAGCCGCTTTAGAATTTGTCCGCGACAATCATGGTTTGAGCAAAGATGTAGCCGGAGAAGCTAACATTTACCTCAACTATGCAATCAACGCATTGAGTTAGAAGTAATAAAGTATTCAGTTAAAACAGCACCGCTTATTTATTCCCGAACATCATTTGTGAAGCGTTAAAAACCTGGTTTCTTTGAGAGTAAAAAAGCGGATATTGCTCGATTATTCCCAAGAAACCAGGTTTATTTGCATTTTTTCAGTGGAAAATTAAACCCTTTTCATCTAGTATTCCGCCACATAAGTTTTTTATGGTTCGTAGATGCGCTTTAGCGCATCTTGAATCCGGATGCGCTGAAGCGCTACTACAAACCAATGTGGTGAAGTACTAGTTAACAAACCTCTAAAAAAAAGGAAAATTGTCAATATGAGTAGTTCAGTTGCAGAAAGATTAGCCATTAGAGACGCAGTTGAGAATAAAGTAGAACTGCGTCAAAATTGGAACGAAGACGATTTACAGTTGGTGTTTAAAGCAGCTTACACCCACGTTTTTGGTCGTCAAGGAATATATGCTAACGAAAAATTTACTAGCGCCGAGTCTTTATTACGCAACGGTAAAATTGACGTACAGCAATTTGTTGAAACCTTAGCAAAATCTGATTTTTACAAAGAATGCTTTTTTCAAAGTAATTCCCAAGTGCGGTTTATTGAATTAAACTACAAGCATTTACTCGGACGTGCGCCTTACGATCAATCAGAAATAGCCTATCATACAGACCTTTACGCTGCGAGTGGCTATGATGCAGATATTGAATCCTATATCTACAGTTCGGAATACGAAGCCGCTTTTGGTAACTATACCGTTCCCTATTACCGTGGATTTAGTACAATTCCCGGCATGAAGACTGTAGGATACAACCGGATATTTGCATTACACAGAGGATTTAGTAACAGCGACAACGCTCAATATGGCGGTAAAAATTCACGCTTGCGCGGACAGATTTCCAAAAACCAAGCAAACATGATTATCCCGCCAACCTCCCCGGCATCAAGCTTTACATCCACAGCACCAACATTGATTAGTTCCGCACCACGGGGGGACAATCGAATGTTTATGATTGAAGTCATAGCAGGTACACTTAATAGCAAAGTAGCTGTGCGTCGCAGCAGACAAGTTTACACCGTACCCTACAGCCGTCTATCAGACACATATCAAGAAATTCACAAACGCGGCGGTAAGATCGTGAAAATTACACCAGCTTAGGAGAGAGGGGGAGATGGGGAGATGGGAGATGGGGAGAAAATAATTATTATAGGGCTTACGCAAAGCCCCCCAAATTAGCGGGGGGTTGGGGGGATCTTAATGTCTGGAACACGCTTATTTCCGTTACCGTTGCGTAAGTCCTATATTAATAATTCCTAACTCCTAATTCCTAACTCCCCAATTTTTTTAATCCAAAATCTAAAATCCAAAATTCCTTGATGAACGAACCAATATTTACTGCGGAAGCGGCGGAAGTTGCTTTGCAAAGTGAGGATAATCAAATCCGTTATTATGCTGCTTGGTGGTTGGGAAAGCATCAAGTACAGGAAAGCTGTGCGGCTTTGTGTGAAGCTTTGTTTGATCAACGCTATCGCATACCGTCGGGTGGATATCCTCTGCGCCGTCAAGCTGCACGCGCATTAGGACAATTAAAGAATCGATCTGCTGTAGAAGCATTAATTAAAGCTTGCGAATGCGATGATTTTCGTTTGCGAGAAGCAGCAATTCAAGCTTTAGCTGCTATTGGCGATGAAAGGGCGATCGCTCCTTTATTGAAGATGATGCAGTGCGATCGAGAACAGCCATACGAAGCTTTGATTGAAGCACTTGCAACTTTGAAAGTTGATTCATGTCGCTCTTTAATTGAACCTTACTTAAATAATTCTTCTGAAAGAATCCAGTGTGCCGCTGCACGATATTTCTATATTTTGACTCAACAACCAAAATACCTTGAGCATATCTTAAAATTCCTCAACCATGAAAATATGTACCTGCGTTGGGCGGCGGTTTTTGATTTAGGCGCGGTTGCACATCATCAAGCAGTAGAAGCCATTCTTACAGCAACAGTTCCGTCGAGTTTGAAGCTGCTAAATTTGAAGCGAATTTTAGAAAATATTTTAGATAGCGGTACTTCCCAAAAAGAAATATCCCAATCAATTTTTCAAGCAATTGACGACTTATTGATTCAGGTTTGAAGGAGATGGGGAGACAAGGGGACAAGGGGACAAGGAGAAATTTAAACTCCTAATTCCTAACTCCTAAAAGACTATTAACTGATATCTTGCACCATTGTCGTTAAGCCCGAATACCCGCCTCGTAAGCCGGAGGCTTTCTAGCCCGCACGCTCCGCGTGAACGCAGAGAAATCAATTTCAAGGCTCATATGCAAAGTACGTTGAAACGCACTAAAATAACCTAAAACCCTTAAGCAGTCTGGTTTATCTGACATCTTGCACCATTCTCAATAAACCCAAATTCTCGCCTTGAAATAAATTTCAAGACTGATATACAAAATACGTTGAAACGCACTAAAAGCCTTTGCTAGTCTGATTTATCAGACTTTGTATGTGAGCCTGGGAATTTATTCCAAGGCGGTTGTAAAAGCTAAGTGATAATGGTGCAAGATTATGAGTTAATCCAAAATCCAAAATTTAAAATTCTTATGAACGTTTTAGATTGTCCTGATATTACTGCAATAAATACTTTCGTCGAATCTTTAAAACAGCATAATCCTCATGTCAGTGCTGCTGCGGTTGAGGCTTTAATTGAGTCTGCACCTGCAACGGTACAACCATTGATTGATGCTTTCTATGATTCTACCGACCAAGGCATACAAGTTTATATGGTTCAGGTACTGGCTCGAATTGGCAACCCAGAAGCCCTTGATTTATTAGCTGAAGTTGTAGGTACAGAAGTTGCCAACCATTGTCAAGGAAATGTCCGTCGCATCGCAGCAAGGGGACTTGGGCGCATTGGCAGCACCTCAAGCAACCCGGAAATTATTCATCGAGCTTCGGAAAAACTTATTTGGGCGTTACTTACCCCTGAAGATTGGGGTTTACGTTATGCTGCTGCGGTTTCTTTACAGGAAATTGCTACCCCTAAAGCCAATATTGCTTTACAACAAGCATTAAAACAAGAACACGACAAAGTTGTACAGTCTCGAATTGCCAGAGCAGTGAACAGTTAGTTAGGAGTTAGGAGTTAAGAGTTAGGAGTGAATTTTTTATTTCTACCCCATCTCCCCATCCCCCCCTCTCCCCCCTCTCAGTGGTAACTGCTAACTGTTCGCTGGGAACTTTTTCCTAATTCCCCTGTATTCACAGGCTTTTCGGGTTTTTCTTAACTTTGTTGCCATCAAAATATTTTCAAAAATTTACATTAGGTTGCGGAGCTACTTTTGTTAACAACTATTAAGGGGTTAACAGTACGTTGGAATTGTATCATGGTACTCAAATACTTGTTATGTATGGGGTTCTGAGATAGTTAAGAAAAGCTAAAAACAAAATTAATTAATCTATTTGAGCTATTTAATGAAGTTTTGTAACGGAAAAAGTGGGGTTTTTTAAGGCAAATCTCTTATATGTAAAGGATTTGAGGTTTTTCTTATTGCACTATCGCATTTTTTAATATTTTGTAACAAAATCTGTCCTTGTGGCGGTGTATAAACATAATCTGGAGGGGTTAAATAACAGGCACAATTTAAAAGGGACAATCAATTTGCAAAGGTTGTCTGTTTCTCATAAAATAAGCCAAGATTCTCATATTTCTAATTTGCATGACATCGAATTAGGATGATGAGGCGAATAAATTGGCAGTTAAAACAACATCTGTTATATCCCATCCTTTGATAAAGGACTGCCATTTTTAATCAAGGCAATACATAAAAACTAAGCAATCAGGAGAAAAGTCGATGTTAGATGCATTCGCAAAAGTAGTTTCCCAAGCTGACTCCAGAGGCGAATTCTTGAGCGGCGAGCAGTTAGATGCTCTAAGCAACATGGTGAAAGAAGGTAATAAGCGCCTTGATACCGTAAACCGCATCACCAGCAATGCTTCTCAAATCGTTACCGATGCTGCTCGTTCATTGTTTGAAGAAGAGCCTCAGTTGATTGCTCCTGGTGGAAACGCTTACACCAACCGTCGTATGGCTGCTTGTTTGCGCGACATGGAAATCATCTTGCGCTATGTAACCTATTCTATGATTGCAGGTGACGCAAGTGTATTAGACGACCGTTGCTTGAATGGTTTGCGCGAAACTTACCAAGCTTTGGGAACTCCCGGTTCTTCCGTAGCTAAGGGCGTTCAAAAGATGAAAGATACAGCTATCAAGATGGCTAATGACCCTAATGGTATCACCAAGGGTGATTGCAGCCAGTTGATGTCTGAATTGGGTGGCTATTTTGACCGTGCTGCTGCTGCGGTTGCGTAAGAGCGAAATACTTTTTAAACGCGATTAAGGAAACCCGGAACCGATAAATCGGTATCTAGGCAAAAAAAACAAAGAATAAAGGAGATTGTAAGACATGAAAACACCAATTACCGAAGCAATTGCATCTGCTGATACCCAAGGTCGTTTCTTAAGCAACACCGAATTGCAAGCTGTTAACGGTCGTTTTGACCGCGCTACCGCTAGCATGGAAGCTGCTCGTAGCTTAACTTCTCAAGCTCAGAAGTTGATTGATGGCGCTGCACAAGCTGTATATCAGAAATATCCTTACACCACTCAGATGCAGGGACCTCAGTACGCTGCTGATTCTCGCGGTAAGTCCAAGTGCGCTCGCGATGTCGGTCACTACCTACGCATGGTAACTTATTGCCTAGTAGCTGGTGGTACAGGTCCTATGGACGAGTATTTGATTGCTGGTTTGGATGAAATCAACCGTTCTTTTGAATTGTCTCCTAGCTGGTATGTAGAAGCTTTGAAGCACATCAAAGGCAGCCACGGTTTGAGCGGCCAAGCTGCAAACGAAGCTAACACCTACATCGACTATGCAATTAACGCTTTAAGCTAGTAAGCGTTCTGCCCGGAGAGGGATGCAAGTGCTGGATGGGGTTTATCACCTAGCAGTTGTATTGGTCTCCGGGCATTGTTTTAAGCTTTTTTTAAGCAAATAAAAAAATTTATCAAAAACCGCTTCCGAAGCAAGCGTAAAAATAAAGGGAATAAATAGTAATGGCAATTACATCAGCAGCATCCAGGCTGGGAACAGAAGCCTTCGATCAAATACCAAAAGTTGAATTGCGCTCTAACGCTACAAAGGATGATATAGAAGCCGTAATTCGTGCAGTATATCGACAGCTTTTGGGAAATGATTATTTAATGGCCTCCGAACGACTCAAAAGTGCAGAGTCGCTTTTGCGTGATGGTAACATGACCGTCCGCGAGTTTGTTCGTGCGGTAGCTAAATCGGAATTGTATAAGAATAAGTTTTTCTACAACAATTTCCAAACTCGATTTATCGAACTAAATTACAAGCATTTATTAGGTCGCGCTCCTTATGATGAGTCAGAAGTGAGCTACCACAACGATTTGTATCATAACGAAGGGTACGACGTTGACATAGACTCTTATATTGACTCGATGGAGTACACCGAAAATTTCGGTGATAATATAGTACCTTACTATCGCGGATTTGCAACCCAATCGGGACAGAAAACTGTCGGTTTTAATCGGATGTTCCGTTTATACCGGGGTTATGCAAATAGCGATCGCGCTCAGGTAGAAGGAAGCAAGTCCCGTTTGGCAAGGGAATTAGGAACCAATAGCGCATCTTCAATTGTGGGACCATCAGGTAGTAACAGTAACTGGAACTACCGTGCAACTAACGATGTATCTCCAAGAAGAAATGTAGGTAATGCAGTAGGAGAAGGCGATCGTTCGTATCGCATCGAAGTAACAGGTCAGCTTTTTCCAAAATATCCCAAAACAAGACGCAGCAGTTACGCCATCGTCGTACCTTACGAACGGCTATCAGATAAGATGCAGCAAATTCTCCGTCAAGGCGGGAAGATTGTTAGCGTAACGCCAGCTTAGGGCGGAGATGGGGAGATTGGGAGATGAGGGGACAAGGGGACAAGGAGATTTTTTTGAGGGGATAGAGAGGGTAGAGGGGGTAGAAATTAAATATTTAACTCCTAAATCCTAACTCCTAAATCCTAACTCCTAACTCCTAAATCTTCATTCCTAACTCCTAACTCTTTTAATCCAAAATCTAAAATCCAAAATCGTAACAGGGGAGTAATTCAATGTACGGACAGACAACAGTTGGTACTAATGGAATTTCTAGTGCTAAAAGCCGGATGTTTCGTTATGAAGTTGTAGGTATACGTCAGAACGAAGAGACAGATAAGAATAATTATCAAATTCGCCGTAGCGGTAGCGTATTCATGACGGTACCATACAATCGGATGAATGAGGAAATGCAGCGAATTACTCGCATGGGTGGCAAGATTGTCAATATTGAGCAAGTTACTGCTGAATCTGCACTTAAGCCCGATAGCGAATCTAACGTCAAGAAAAAGAAAAAATAAAAGAAGAAATAGTATTGGCGATGATTACTGAACCGAGCGCAGAACATTCAGCAGAGAATGCACCACCGCTAACAGAGCAGCAAGCAATTGTTAATCTGCAATGTTCGGATTTAAGTCTCCGCTATTATGCTGCTTGGTGGTTGGGTAAGTTTCGCGTCAATAGTGCGGAAGTCGTTGATACCTTGATTGCAGCTTTGGATGATGAAGCCGATCGCACTGAATTAGGAGGTTATCCTCTACGACGTAATGCTGCAAGAGCGCTGGGCAAATTAAGCGATAACCGAGCCGTACCGGGTTTAATTAAATGCTTGGAATGCTCGGATTTTTACGTGCGTGAGGCTGCTGCTCAATCCTTAGAAATGCTTGGCGATGCAAGAGCGATTCCTGCACTGTTAGAGCTATTAGATGGGGGTGTTGCAGCAGCCGTCAGTGTAGCCGGAAGACCTCACTTAATCCAGCCTTACGAAGCAGTATTAGAGGCTTTAGGAGCAATTGGTGCAACCGAAGCTATAGATGTTATTCACCCATTTCTCGAACATTCGGTAACTAAAGTGCAGTGCGCCGCCGCTAGAGCAATGTATCAATTAACAAGCAAACCAGAATATGGAGAGCGTTTGGTACAAGTATTGCAAAACGGCGATTTGAAACTGCGTCGCATGGCATTAAGCGATTTGGGTGCCGTAGGGTATGTGAAAGCAGCAGATAAAATTGCGATCGCCTCCGTTGAAAACAGTTTTAAACTAATAGCTCTCAAGGGTTTGCTCGAACATCAACTTCAAGACACAGATGCACCCACCCTCAACGACGACACCATTAAATTAATGCAAATAATGGATTCGCTTTTGTAGTGGTTAGTAGTCAGTGGATAGTTGTTAGTTGATGCCAGATTAAACACTAAACAGCTTGTAGAGACGTAGCAGTGCTACGTCTTATCCACATTTATCGGAATAACGAAAATTCATATTCCTAACTCTTAACTCCTAACTCCTAACTCCTAACTTTATAATTCCCAACTTTTAACAAAATATTTTTAATCCAAAATCCAAAAGAAACGCATCCGTTGTCAAAATCTAAAGTCTAAAATCTAAAATCCATGAACTCCGACACCCAAAAATTAATTCGCATACTCGCCGATGCTGATTCATCAGAGCGAATGGTGTCGGCAGTACAAAACCTAGTAGCGGCAAAAGATACAGCAGCAATACCCGCTTTAATCGCTGTATTTGGATACAACAATCCCGCAGCGGCGGTAATAGCCGTCAAAGGATTAACAGAGTTAGGAGAAGCAGCGGTACCGCAACTGCTCGAACAAATTGATGAATATAACTATGGTGCTAGAGCTTATTCAATTCGCACCTTAGCAGCAATTGCTCACCCCCATGCCTTAGACTTATTGTTAGAAGCTGCTGAAACAGACTTTGCCCCTAGCGTGCGCCGTGCTGCTGCTAAAGGTTTGGGCTGCTTGCAGTGGCACAAACTGGATGATTCCGAACGCGCGATCGCGACTAGAAAAGCACTTGCTACCCTGCTCTCAATTACTCAAGATGCAGACTGGGCTATTCGTTACGCTGCTGTTGTTGGTTTGCAAGAATTAGCGAAAATTCCTAGTTTGCTTTCTGAAATAGAAGCTAAATTTTCTCAAATGCGTGCAAACGATGCTGAAGCAGCGGTACGCGCTCGTGTCGCGTTAGCTCATCAGAAACTTGCCAGTTAATAAAAAGCCCCTTTTTTGGATGGAAATAAGGCATTGAGTTGGGAGTTAGGAATTTAATATTACCAATTACCCATTCCCAATCCCCCATCCCCCATCCCCCATTGTTCAACTACATAAAATAACCAAAATGTCAATACCCGTACTTGAATATAGACCCAGTTCTCAAAATCAGCGTGTCGAAGGCTATGAAGTGCCTGGTGAAGACACGCCCCTTATGTATAGATTGACGGATGCCACTTCAGATCAAGACATTGATGAAATAATCTGGGCGGGTTATCGTCAAATCTTCAGCGAACACTTGATATTAGAAAGGTATCGCCAGCCTTATTTAGAATCGCAAATGCGAAATCGGGCAATTAACGTCAGCGATTTTATCCGAGGTTTAGGAAAAACCAGCGTTTATTGGGAAGAAGTAGCAGAAACCAACTCTAATTACCGCTTAGTTGATATCAGCTTCAAGCGATTTTTAGGGCGTGCTACCTATAACAAAAAAGAGCAAATCGCCTGGTCAATTATTATTGCCACCAAAGGCTTGCATGGATTTATTGACGCTTTGATAGACAGCGACGAATATCGCCAGAACTTCGGTAACGACATCGTACCCTACCAACGCCGTCGCTACGAAGGCAGACCATTCAACTTAGTAAATCCCCGTTACGGTGCAGACTTCCGCAACCGCTTGAATATGCGGAATTATGGAGGTGTTTCGTACTATACCGCGCGTACTTCCGGAGGATACGCAACCGGAGCAGAAATTCGCAAAGTCATTCCTGGCAACTTTATGTCAATGGCTAGCGGTATTAAAACCGAAGAGCGTAACTATCAAAGAACCATTGCCACAGTAACTTCTCAAGTTAGAAACATGGAGATTCCGGATATGACACGCGAATCTACCACACCTCAAGTCAGCATCAAGCCTGTAGAAGTAGCTTTACCTTATCGTTATGTACCCGGTAGGAAGACTACTTAAAGAGTTAGGAGTTAGGAGTTAGGAGTTAGGAGTTAGGAATAATTAGTTATTCTTCCCTCTCTACCCCCTCTACCCCCTCTCACAAATTCCCAATGCCCAATTCACAATTCTTAGATAATCATGTCAATTCCACTACTAAAATACAAACCCAGTTCTCAAAACCAGCGCGTTGATGGTTATGAGGTTTCCAGCGAGGATACACCGAGAATTTATCGCATGGAAGATTCTCCTACTTATAGCGATATTCAGCAGTTAATTTGGGCGGGATATCGTCAGGTATTCAGCGAACACGAAATACTCAAGTTTTATCGTCAAGAAAATCTTGAATCTCAATTGAAGAATCGGGCGATTACCACACGCGATTTCATTAGAGGTTTGGCAAAATCCGACGCATTTCGACGCTTGGTAGTTGAGACAAATTCTAACTATCGCGTTGTCGAAATTTGTCTCAAACGTCTTTTGGGACGTGCCCCTTATAATAAAGATGAAGAAATTGCTTGGTCAATTAAGATTGCTACTTTAGGTTGGGGTAATTTTGTTGATGCTTTGATTGATTCGGAAGAATATCTGAGTAATTTTGGGGAAAATACGATTCCCTATCAACGTCGCCGTTACAAAGGTAGACCATTTAACTTAGTAACTCCTCGCTACGCCGACTATTGGCGCGATAAACAAGAAGATAGTCGCTACAAATGGGGCGATATCAACAACTTCATGGATATGGCGAGTTCGGCTTCAATTAGAACATTTGAGCCTCAGTCAATTAGCACCGCGAACATCGAAATTCCCGACATGACAAGAGAAAGCGAACCGAAAGGTATTCCGGTTTCGATCAGTTCCACGGCGAGTTTCCCCTTGGGATAATTACCGCCATTGTGACCTGAATAAGGGAAAATAAGTAAAAGGATAAAAGAATAAAATAACGCCAAAAATTAATTCTTCATCCTTCAACTGTTTTGTTGAATCACTTAATAAATTAGAGGATAATTGCAAATGGTATTGCCATTACTTCAATACAAACCCACAACTCAAAATCAAAGAGTTGAAAGCTTTGGTAAAGCTGACAGAAACGAAGATACACCATATATCTATCGTTTAGAAGACGTTGGTTCCTACACCGATATTCAAAACATCATTTGGGCTGGATATCGTCAAGTTTTCAGCGAGCATGAAATTCTTAGCTTTAACCGGCAAAGGAATTTAGAATCTCAGTTGAAAAACGGTTCTATTACAGTACGCGACTTTATTCGTGGTTTAGCCCAGTCTGAAGCTTTTTACCGCGTAGTTGTCGAAGTTAACAATAACTATCGCTTAGTAGATATCTGTCTCAGACGTTTATTAGGTCGTAAAGCTTACAACAAAGACGAAGAAATTGCTTGGTCAATTAAAATCGCAACTTTAGGCTTTACCGGCTTTGTTAATGCCCTCCTAGATAGCCAAGAGTACACCGATAGCTTCGGCGATACCATCGTACCTTTCCAACGCAAACGCATGGAAGGTCGTCCTTTCAACTTGGTAACTCCTCGCTACAACGAAGACTTCCAAGAAACTGCTGGAACCGTCAAAACCGACTGGCGCTTTACCTTGGACAAATTCTACTCCGAGAAAGCTAAAAACCAGCGACTTTCCGAAGGCGACCCCCGTAAATATGCGGACATGGCAGCCTCGGTTAGTGGAAAAGGTAACTACGCTCAAAGTATTAAGGCTTCCAGCTTAGATTACCTAGACTTAGTACCTTCTCGTACTCGTTAAAGCAACAAAGGCTTCTGAGTTGTCAATTCAAAAAAATAAATAACACCTTTATACTGGGTTTAATTTTTGTTTTAATACAGCAGTTATTTAGTAATTTTTTGTTAAATAGCTGTTGCATTGAGTAGAAATTAAACCCAGTAGTTTTTTCAGTTATCAATTAACAATTACCAATAATCAATTACCCATGTCTACCATCGAAATCACTCGTTTAAATACAAAAGATACAGAGAATATTATTGACATATTTTTCAATACCTTTGAAAACTATCCACTCATGCAATACTTCTTTGGTAATGCATATAAACAATCGATGAAACACTTGTTAAAATCCATGTGCGATCAAGAATCTATTGTTGATAATTTGGTTCTAGGTGCTTTTCTCGAAGGAGAATTACAAGGAGTTGCTTTTATAACTCCCCCAGAAAAACAAAATAATCACGATGTTGAAAGTAAAACAACATCTTCAGAAGAAGAATTCGCAACTGCAATCGGCGAAAAAGCTTTAATGCGAATCGAAGCATATTCTAATCTTAAAAAGGCAAATAAACCCCCCTCCCCTCATTTCTACATCAACGCTCTCGGTGTACATCCGCAAAGTCAGGGAAAAGGGATTGGTGGCGCAATTCTTTCACAAGTACATCAAATGTCAGAGCAACATTCTGACTCTCATGGTGTCGCTCTTGATACTCAAACAAAAGAAAACGTCGGTTATTATCAACGTTTTGGTTACGATGTTTCCAATACAGCAGAATTAGAAAACGTCAAAAATTGGTTTATGTTTCGGGTTAATAAGAATTAAGAAACCTGCTTTAAGGTTCGTAGTAGCGCTTCAGCGCATCTTATCGGAGGCGCTGAAGCGCTACTACGAACCATCATTTATATATATAAAGTCATATATGCTCAATTCCAATCAAATCACAGATAAGCTATTCCAAAATTGGCATGAATTACTGCAAAATTTTAATATCAACAAAACTGCTTCCGAAAAAACTTTTACTCAAATAGTTGCAGCTTATTCTACTCCAAATCGCTACTATCATAATTTAGAACACATTCACCACGTTTTAGAAGTAATTCAAACTTTAGAATCTCAAACAGAAGATTTAGAAACCAAAACCGTTCAACTTGCTGCTTGGTTTCACGACGTAGTTTACAACAGCAAAGCAAATGATAACGAACAAAAGAGCGCTGAATATGCTGATAAAGTTCTTTTATCGCTTTCAATTCCCTCTGACATTATTAAAAACGTTAAAAATTTGATTTTAGCAACTAAAAATCATCAAGCTTTAACTAACGATTTCGATGCTCAAATTTTATTAGATGCAGATTTAGCAATTCTAAGCAGTAACCCTAACGAATACAGTAAATATACTCACGCAATTCGCCAAGAATATATCTGGGTACCGGAAGCAAAATACTTTGCAGCTAGAAAACAAATATTACAAAATTTCCTACAGCGTGAAAATATTTACTTTACCGAATTAATGCAGCAAACAAAAGAAAAAATTGCCCGAAATAATCTAGAAACAGAAATCAATTCAAAGGTTAAAGGTTAAAGGTCAAAATTTTTATAACTCCTAGATCCTAACTCCTAACTCCTAACTCCTAATAATAAATCTGTCAAAGTATTTGTAATCCGATGACTTTCCATTGGTAAAATATCCGAAGCATGCATCATTTTTTGAGTCATTACGAAGTGAACTAATGAACCAACAATAATCCTTGCGGTTGCTTCTGGATCTGATATATTAAGCTCGGTATGAGATGCTAAGTAGTGGTGAAGAGTATCTACAGCAGGCTTGACTAAACTCGCAACACACAATTGAGCCATTTCTGGAAAACGCCCAGATTCTCCAATTAATACCCGCATAAACGCCATATACTCTTCGTCTTGAAGCATCTCGTTTAATACTTTTACTGCTAACTCGTGCAGTACTTTTTTCGGCTCTCCAACTAAATCCTCAGTTCCAAAAACCGATTGAAATCTTTCTTTTGCTAGTCTTTCTACTAATGCCTTAAAAAGCCCTTGCTTATCTTGAAAGTGACTGTAAACAGTTGCTTTTGAAACGCCCCCCGACGCTGCAACTCTATCCATGCTCGTACCAGCGTAGCCATGCACCAAAAATTCCTGCATTGCTCCCTGTAGAATTTGCTCTACTTTATCTTTTGAATTTTCAGTTTGAGCTTCGCTAAATTTTAATAGTTTCATTATTGACCGATTTTTAGTTTTAATTGAACAATTTTATCGAGATGAAGTAAAACATACGAAAAACTCTACAAATAGCGATACTCTTATTTCAGACATTTTCCCGTTTTCCTTACTCTCTTTACTAAAAACAAGTATATTTTCCGAGTAAAACTGTATTATTTTTCAGCAAAAACCCCCGAAAGTCTTAACTTCTCTCAGCGTGCATCCGTAAAACCTACAATAATCTACAATCAGCAAAACTAAACTAGTCGGTTTAGTCTAATTGTATTATAAATAAGAAATAATCAAAATTCAGTATTTTTTGGGATGCCATGCAAGACAACCTTAGACTAGATAATTCACCGTCTCCCGAACTTGCCCGCCCATCACGCTTAGTGATGACGGTGGCAGCTTTTGCTATGGGTGGAGCTAGTATTTACACGCTGCAACGCTTTAAGGGTGGAGAAATAGCGCAAAAGCCCCAAGCACCAGTTCCAGCAATTCCCAAGATAGAAACGGTGACAGCCTTGGGAAGACTCGAACCCAAAGGAGAAGTTGTTCAGCTTTCCGCACCGGCGATGGGAGCAGAAGGAAGTCGAGTTGAGCAGTTACTTGTAAAACAAGGAGATAATGTCAAAACCGATCAAGTAATAGCGATTTTAGATAATCGAGATCGACTTATGGCTGCTTTTAAAGAAGCAAAGGAAGCCGTAAGAGTTGCTCAAGCCAATTTGGCTTTGGTTAAAGCAGGTGCAAAACAAGGGGACATCAACGCCCAAAAAGCTGGTGTTGCTCGCTTACAAGCTGAAAAAACCACGGAAATCAAAGCGCAACAAGCAGCAATTAATCGATTACAAGTTGAACAAACTACCGAAGCTAGAGCGCAACAAGCAACTATTAATCGATTGCAAGCCGAAAGAGCCAGAGAAATAGAAGCGCAAAGAGCAACTATTGCTCGTTTAGAAGCAGAGTTGGAAAATGCTCGGTTAGAATACCAGCGCTATCAAAGCTTGTATAAAGCAGGAGCAATTTCAACATCTATCAAAGACAGCAAGAATTTGGTTTTACAAATAGCAAAAGAGCAATTAGCAGAAGCTAGAGCTAATCTACAGCTGATTAAATCTTCTAAAGAGCAGCAATTAGCAGAAGCACGAGCTAATTTAGAGCGCATTCAATCATCCCGACAGCAGCAAGTAGCACAAGAAAAAGCGAATTTAGAACGGATTCAATCATCTTTAGAACAACAAATAAATCAAAGTAAAGCAACTTTAGCAAGTATTGCAGAAGTTCGCTCGGTAGATGTAGTGGTTGCTCAAGCAGAAGTTAACCGTGCTGTAGCAGCAATGAATCGATCGGAAGCAGATTTAAAGCAGGCTTACGTGCGTTCACCTCAAAGCGGTCAAATATTTGACGTTAATACTCGCCCTGGGGAAAAAGTATCAAATCAAGGAATAGTCGAAATTGGTCAAACCAGCGAGATGTACGCGATAGTCGAAGTTTACCAAAGCGACATTAATAAGATACGTTTAGGACAAGAAGTAGAACTTTTAGCTGATGCAGTACCAGGTAAATTAACCGGGATAGTAGATCAAATTGGTTTGCAAGTACAGAAGCAAAATGTAGTTAATAGCGACCCATCAACAAATATTGATTCCCGAATCGTAGAAGTTCACGTGCAATTAGATGATGAATCCAGCGAAAAAGCTGCCAAATTTACTAATTTACAAGTAAAAGCAGTTGTTGAAATTTAAAGTTAGTTATTAGTTGTTAGTTGTTAGTGGTTAGTTGTTAGCTGCTGTTTTTCTCGTTTTTATAAGTAGATGTAATAAACTTTTCCAAGATTAAAGGTAAAAATTCCTAACTTTTAATTCCTAGCTCATAACTGGTAACTGTTAATTCTAAAATCTAAACTTATTTATGATTGGATTTATCCAACAATTACAAAGAAGAACTCCTTTAGGTTGGTTGCAATTAACTCGCCAAAAAGGACGTTTAGCAGTGGCGCTATCGGGTGTTGCTTTTGCGGATTTGCTGATGTTAATGCAGCTTGGTTTCCGAAGTGCTTTGTTTAATAGCGCGACTATATTACATGAGAGCTTAAAGGCAGATATCGTATTGTTAAATCCGCAAGCGCTTAATTTGCAAGATTTATCTACTTTTACCCGAAGGCGACTTTATCAAGCAATGGACGTACCGGGAGTCGCAAATGCAGAACCAATTTACAATAGTCTTGTGACTTGGAAAAACCCTCAGACTTCTAAAAAAAATCAAGTAATGATTATCGGATTTAATCCCGATCAACCGGCGTTTGATTTGCCAGAGGTGAATAACAATATTGATTCAATTAAACTGCCAGATACTATTTTATTTGATGAAGCAACTAGAGGCGAATACGGCGAAGTAATTGAGCAAATAAAACAAGGTAAAACCGTAACAACAGAAATAAATGGAAGAACTATAACTATAGACAATTTGTTTAAAGTTGGGGCATCTTTTGCCGCCGATGGAACTTTAATGACTAGCGACCAAAACTTTTTAAGATTGTTTCCTAACCAAGATTCTGGAAGCGTTAATTTAGGTTTAATTCGTTTAAAACCTGGTTATAAAGTTGAAGAAGTTGCAGAAAAGTTAAAGTATCATCTCAAAAATACCGATGATATTAAAGTATTAACAAAAGAAGAATTTATTGCATTTGAAAAAGCCTACTGGGAAACCAACACCCCGATCGGATTTATTTTTGCTCTGGGTACAATGATGGGTTTTATCGTAGGAGTAATTATTGTTTATCAAGTACTTTCTACAGATGTTAACGCCCATATTAAAGAATACGCGACTTTCAAAGCAATGGGATATAAAAATTTCTTTTTACTCAGTGTAGTTTTTGAAGAAGCGATAATTCTAGCTATATTAGGTTTTCTTCCTGGGGCTGCAATTTCAACGGGATTGTACGCACTTACCCGTAATGCAACCAATTTACCCCTTTACATGACTGTAGCAAGAGCAGTTCAAGTACAGGTTATGACTATTATTATGTGTATGATTTCCGGTGCTGTAGCCACTCGTAAAGTGCAATCGGCAGATCCAGCAGATATGTTTTAACAGTGAGCAGTGAACAGTTATCAGTTAATTATGAAAACTAAAGTGTTAGTTTTTAACTTCTCACTGTTAATTCTTAACAACTAACACTTACGCAAAGCTCCCCAATAATACGGGGGGTTGGGGGGATCTTAATGTCTGAAACACTATATTTTCCGTTGTCGCTGCATAAGTCTTAACTACTAACTACTAACTACTAACTATTAATTTTTTATGGATTCTGTTATCTCTGTTCGTAATCTCAATCATTTTTTCGGGAAGGGGCAACTTCGCAAGCAGGTGTTGTTTGATATCAATTTGGATATTGGTGGTGGTGAAATTATTATTATGACTGGCCCTTCTGGTTCTGGTAAAACTACTCTGCTGACTTTGATCGGCGGGTTACGTTCTGCTCAGGAAGGGAGTTTGCTGGTTTTAAATAAAGAAATGTGTGGTGCTAAACCCCATCAGTTAGTAAAAGCGCGACGGGATAATGGTTATATATTTCAGGCTCATAATTTACATGAAAGTTTGACGGCGGTACAAAATGTTCGTATGGGTTTGGAGGTACATGGAAATATTTCACCCAAAGATATGCATACCCGTTCTGTGGAGATGCTGGATCTAGTTGGCTTGGGTAATCGTGTTAGTTATTATCCGGATGATTTATCTGGAGGGCAAAAACAAAGAGTGGCGATCGCCAGAGCTTTGGTAGGCCGTCCTAAAATTGTACTCGCTGATGAACCAACTGCTGCACTTGATAAAAAATCTGGTCGAGATGTAGTGAATTTAATGCAGTCTTTAGCGAAAGAACAAGGCTGTACGATTCTTTTGGTAACTCACGATAACCGTATTTTAGATATAGCCGATCGCATTGTATATATGGAAGATGGCAAGCTAGCTAAAAATCCTGCGGAAGCCGATCTGCCTACGGTTGTTGTGGGGGAATAATAGAGGGAACTTTTTCCGAGGTAAAAAGCAACTTCTCTTTCAACAATTACATGACCATTGGGCAAAGTAGTTCGGTGCCAAACAACACCATACATAAGCTCACTGTCAAAGCGAATAGCCCCCGCCAATTGGCATCATTTAAGTCAACATTACCCATATCAAACCATTTGTGAACAAATAAACCCACCTATCAAGTTAGGTGGGTGTTTTTTTGCTTAATTAATTTAACAATAAAGCAAGTTATTGATGCTGAAAAATATCTCGATTTCCCAGATTTCGTTGACTAAATAATTGTGAACGAAGAACTATTGATATCGTAAGCTTGTGTCCAACTTAGGGAAGCTAAGATATCACCACTGGTGATATCACCAATAAGAGTAAAAAATTCGTTGCTGTTGCTGTCAGTGCCAACACCTTGGGTAATTGATAGTTGTTCAAATGTCAGCCCACCATATAATCCAATTAAATCTTGACCAACTTGGAAATTGATTATCTTATCAGTTCCCCCACCTAGTTCCAAGATAAACAAATCTTTACCACTGCCACTGTAGATAGTGTCTTTACCTGCACCAGCATTAATAAAGTTATCTCCATCCCCTGCATAAATCAGATCATCTCCAGCGCCTCCGGTAATTATATCGTTACCAGCACCCGCGTAGATTATGTCGTCACCCGCACCAGTTATGACGATATTATTTCCTTCAGCAGCGAAGATTTGGTTGTTTCCATCCCCACCTTCTAAGTAGTCGTTACCTGAACCTACGTATAGAGTATCATCGCCTTCTCCTCCGTAGAGCTTATTGTTACCTTCTCCACCGTATAAACTATCATTGCCAGCAAAACCATTTAAAATATCGTTGCCAGACCCAGCGTATAAAGCATCTTCACCAGAATTGCCGTAGATGGTATTGTTACCTTCACCTGCGTAAAGTTGGTTGTTACCTTCACCACCATCTAAAAGGTCATCGCCTGCACCTGCGTAGAGTGTATCGTCACCCTTGCCACCATATAAACTGTTATTACCTTCAACTGCTGTTAAAACGTCGTTTCCGTCGCCACCTGTGATACTATCATCGCCCGCACCACCGTATAATAAGTCATTGCCAGCATCGCCATGCAGGGTGTCGTTCCCATCGCCACCTAACAACACATCATTACCATCGCCACCTTGCAAGTAATCGTTGCCAAAACCACCTTCTAGTTGGTCATCCCCGGCTTGACCTAAAAGGATATCATCACCTTCATCACCTAAAACAAGGTCATTGCCTTTCCCACCATCAAGGTAATCGTTGCCTGCTTGACCTTGCAGTTGGTCGTTGCCTTCTCCTCCGTAGATGCGGTCTTCACCGTAACCACCTTCCATTAAATCGTCGTCATCTTCACCGTTGAGTAAGTCATTGCCCTCACCACCGTTGAGGTAATCATTTCCCCTACCACCGTACAATTCATCATTTCCTTCGTCGCCAAAAATTGTATCGTTGCCAAACCCACTGTCACCGTAGATTTTATCGTTGCCACGACCGCCACTGATATAATCGTCGTCATCGCCGCCGTAAATCAAGTCGTCCCCGTCTTCGCCAAAAAGCTTATCTTTACCTGAATTACCAAAAATAATATCGTTACCGCTCCCAGCTTTCACTACATCATTTCCACTTTCCCCATAAACTCTATCCTCACCATCCCCAGATTCAACATAGTCATCGCCGTCTCCCGCTGTAAAGGTGTTTGCTTTTAAGTCGCCAAAGATAGAATCGCTGTATTCCGAACCAACAGCATTCTCTATTTCATAAATGCGGTCGTAACCACCTAAACCATCAGTAGCTTCGTTTTTCTCTAAGTTGACGTAGACGCTGCTTGTACTGCGGCGGTAGCTAGCTGTGTCAATGCCGTCGCCACCTACTAAGGTGTCATTACCAGCGCTACCAATAAACAAATCATTGCCGCCTAACCCTTGGTAATGGTTATCTTTACTGTTACCAATGAGAACATCGTCATATTCTGAACCGATAATGTTTTCTAACTTTATCAAGTTGTCTGTGTTGCCAAATCCGTCATAAGCAGTGCCTGAATTTATATAAAATTCAGGCTCGAGGTCGATGTAGTATTTGTCTGGGTTTTCGGGACGAATTTCTTTAGCTTTTCTAGCGTTGGCATCGTTTTGGTAACTTTGTGCTTCATCAATGTTTACAACAACACCGCTCGGTGAGTTGAAGTAACTAACTGTATCAACCTCGCTCCCACCATTGATATAATCGTCACCTGCTTCTCCCACCAGCAAATCATTATCAGCTTGACCGTAAAGTTCATCGTTACCTGTACCACCATATATCTGGTCATTGGCTGCGCCGCCATCTATAAAGTCGTTACCAGAATTACCATTGATATAATCGTCGCCAGCTTCACC